>CAYSMU010000210.1:0-5980 GCA_964432145.1 uncultured Chloracidobacterium sp. | reverse complement strand
AAAATCCGCTTTGAGTATTTTCGCCTAGACAGAGCGTCGGCATCCCGTCATATCCCACGTATGTTACGATAATGTTGCAAATCAGCCATGTCTCGAGCCCTTCCCAGTGTACTTCTTCTGCTCATGTTAGCGTTTCCGCTCGTGGGCCAAACCCTTGAGAAAGATTGTAAATTGGCGCCACTGCCGAATCTGCCGAATTTTCACGATTTCCCTGAGGACGAGTTAAAAGGAAATGTCCGTACAGTCCGCCAGTTCAAGGTTTGGAATATCAAAACAGATAGGCGAGGCAAGCTGATAGAGAGTAAGCGAGAAGAGGAGAAGGGCGAGGCGATGACGTTCGATCGCGATGGTGTGCGAATATTCGCGGAGTCGCGGGATGGCGGTAGGTTTGAATACGATTGTGAGGGGAAGAATGTAGTTGCGAAACGATATTATGATAACAAAGGGGTTCGCGGGCCATATACGACCTACAAATACGATACTCTCGGCAGGATCGTCGAGACATCCGATTATTTCGCCGACGGAATCCTGGAGCGAAGTGAACTATATACCTTGGATCCAAATGGAAATGTAATCAAAGAAGTCAGCAAGCAACAGATCCATCCGGAACATTTTCGTCCAAAGCGATATGATCAGTATGTTACAACGTCCAGTACTTACAAATACGACGAAGAACAAAGGCTAATTGAGGAAAAGGGATTCTATCCTGATGGAAAACTGGCCGACACCTTTACCTATACGTATGACAACAGGAACAGACGCGTTCGGAAGTTCTGGACCGATAGTAGGGGGCGTCCGAGTACTTTCATCATAAACATTTTCGATCACAGGGACCTGCTCGTTGAAAAGTGGGAATACCAGAATCACTGCGCAGAAGGGGAACGCCAATCAGACGGGGAATATGTTCTGTGTAAGGGAACTTTATTGACTGATGTTGGTTTTTTTTATTATGGGACCAAAACGATCTTCACATACGATAAGTATGGCAATTGGATAAAACAGCTCATCTTAACCATCTCGGAGAAGAATGGTATCAAATTATTCGTTCCATCGGGTGCCCTGTACCGCCAGATCACATACTTCGCACCGCAACCCAAAAGGAAAGCGGTAATTAGACGAACTATTGTCCACCCGACGCGGCGGCGTTGAGCAGCGCCTCGCGCATTGCTCCGGCGGTGCGCCAGCGGGATTCGACCTGTTTCGAGAGGGCGGTCTCGATCACCGACGCGACGTGCGGCGGCACGTCGGGCACGCGGCTGCGGATCGGGATTATCGGCTTTTCGAAGATCGCTTTGACCGTCTCGGCAATTCCTGCTTTGGGCGCGATGTCGAGAGCGTGTGCTCCCGTGAGAAGGCTGTACGCCGTCATTCCCAATGCGTAGATATCGGACGGCGGGCGGACATCCTTGAAGTCACGCACCTGTTCGGGCGGCATATAGGCGATCGTGCCCGCGACGTCGCCGACCATCGTCACGCCGCTCATTCCGGTCTGCTTGAAGCTCTTCGACAATCCAAAATCGGTGAGTTTCGCCGTCAGGTTCGCTCCTTCGCCCGTGACGAGGATATTCTGCTCCTTGATATCGCGGTGAACGAATCCCTGCTCGTGAGCGAACTCCAACGCCGCGAGCGTCTGCCCGATCAGCGTCACCATTTCACGATAATCGAGCCGGCCGCCGCGGTGTTTGGCAAATCGGGAGGCGTCCATCCCGACAACGAACTCAGTGACCAGATACACGAGCCCGTTGTGCGTCCCGTGTTCGATAAAGCTGACGATATTTGGATGCCTGAGCGATGAAGCGACCTCTATCTCGCGAAGGAAACGCTTCAGAGATTGTTCACTCACCGCGACCTCAGGCAGCAGCGTCTTGATGGCGACCGCTTGTCCGTTCTCCTCCGAACGGCCAAGCATAACGCTGCCCATTCCCCCCTGGCCGATAACGCGGATCATCTGATACTTAGGTATCGGCTGCGGATTCTGTTTCAGCTTTTCGCGGCAGTCGTCACAGACGTAGGACATGCGAGCTTCCGGATCAGCGGCCTCGATCGTGGCTGGAATACTGCAATTCAGACACGCCACGGTAACGATGGACGGCTGAGTCGAACCGCTCACATTCGCCGCCGCGTCGTATTCCTCGAGCCCCGTAGAGACCTCGACCTCAAGGATGGTCTCGCCGCCCTGTATCCGGTCACCGCTCTTGAGATATGCGGTCTCGACGCGCATACCGTTGACGTACGTGCCGTTGGTCGAACGAAGGTCGCGCAGGAACGCCTGCGGCGGCGCGATCTCGAGAATGCAATGGTGCCGGGAGAAGTATCGGTCGTGCGGCAGACAGAATTGAGCCTCCTCGCTTCGGCCGATCATGAACGTATCATGCTGATCGAAGGTAAAGTCCCGTCCCGTCTGTGGGCCTGCAACTACATGAAGAGTAACGCGCACGTGAGGATTATATTGGATTTACGGCTAGTTCGCCACGATAGCGATCATCGCGAAGACCAGCGACGCGAGGAAACTGATGACCCCAAGCACCATGCCGCCGATCGCTAACCCGCGTCCGCCGTAACGCGTGCTGTCGCCGTCGGCGTTTCGCATGCCCAGGAAGCCAAGGACCGCCGCCGGAAGGCCAAGCCAAATGCCGCCGTAACAGCAGATAAGCACGACGCTCGCGATGCCGAGTATCAGCGAGATCGTCGGAAGCGTCTGGTCACGCGAAGCCACGAATGGCTGCTGGCCAAAAACCGGGGCCTGGATGTTCTGCGGATGCCATTGTGCGGGCGGCTGCGCCTGCGGCGAAGCCGGCCAACTCGCGGGATTAGTAACGCGGGCCTGGTCGAGAATTACGGTCGGCGGCGAATCGTCCGCATAGCGGCCTGCGGGAGGCTCCTGCGAAAACTCAAGAAGGAGTTCGCCATCCTCAAGACAAAAGTTAAGGCCGGGATCGCTGTACGTCTGGCGACATTTAGGGCATTGCTTCATATTTGGCGGCCCTATTTCCGGATCTCCAGGTTCTTAAAGGCGACCTTGACGCCGTCGCCGGAATAAAGGCCCGCCACGCCGCCGGAGTAGCCATAGACATTCTTGATCGACGTCACCATAGTTCCGTTAATATAAAGCTCGACCTTATCGTCGAGGTCGCGAGCCTCGAGGACATTATCCTCCGAGCCTTCCTTGATCGCCGTCGAGGCCGTCCAGTTAACAACCGATTTCTCGTTTTGCGGCGTGTGGTAAACGACACGGTACTTCTTGCGTTTCGTATCGATCAGGAATGCATAATCCTGCTGCAAGGGCGTCGGATTGCTGTGAAAGATCAGGCCGTAGCCAAGGCTGCCCGAGGCATTATCGACATTTCTGAGCGTGACACGCGTGTCGGCCTTATCCGTCTGATATTCCTCGGGAGCGACCAGTACGTAGTAAAAGCCCTTCTTCTTGGAACTCATGATAAATTCGCCGCCCGTAAACTCGGTGTTTCCGTAGGCTGAGAATTCCTTTACCCAGGCAGAGAGATCGACCGTTTCAAGATCGGTCCTGCCGGATGTGGATGTCGTACTCGAACTATTAGACGAAGTGGTGCTGTTGCTCGACTTGGTGCTGTTTGACGTCGTCGTCTTGCTGTCCGACGTGGTGGATATATTGGAGTTGCTCTTTTCCACCTGAGAACCGAGAAAAACCAATCCGACGAGCCCGCCGCCGCACAATAACACAACGCCGCCGAGGATCAGTACGACCCAGATCCACATCTTCGAAGATTTCTTCTGTGGCTGCATCGAGTACGACTGCTGAGGAGGCACGTTCCAACCCGCCTGTGCGGACTGCTGGCTCGGCATCTGCGGCTGCTGGGCCGTTATCGGGGCCTGATTCATCTGTATCGTCTGCGGCGGCGTTTGCGCACCGGCGGCCTGCGAAAGCACCGAACCGTCCTCAAGACAGAAGTTCAGATTATCGTCCGTGTACGTCTTTTGGCAGCGTGGACAGATCTTCATTGTATTGTTCCTCTAATAGAATGTTGCCGGAGCAAGATTGCAAACATTATACGCATAAAGGGCAGAAAAACGCGACTGCTCAAGATACGTCGGAGGCCGGTCGGATCTCCTCGATCGTCGCTTCGAGAAGTGAACCGACGGCTTAAAGAGTTAGACCGCATCGGCCGCAGAATTTGATGTGAGCCGCATAGGCGGTGCCGCACCTCCGGCATAGCCTCTCGGCCTGCGGCGGTGCACTCTGATGAACGGAGGCCATAAAGTTTGCCGGCTGTTGCGCGGGCGTGATATTCAGGCCGCACCGGCCGCAAAACCTCGAATTCTGCACAAGCGGGTGGGCACATCGAGGGCACGGATACGTCGAAGCCGGACCAGTGCCCTGGCTGATCGATACAAACCGCCCGCCGCCGCAACGGCCGCAAAACCTGACACCGTCGGCAAACCGCGAGCCGCAGGCCGCGCAGGCGACAATTCCCGGAATAACGCTCGATTGCGGCGAACCGCCCGTGCTGGCACCCTGGGATGATGATGGTTGACTGGCGTTGCCATGCGGAGTTCGAAGCTGTGCCTGGATCACCTGCTCATTCGCCTCGGCCCTTATCTCGATCAGTCGTTCGTCGTCCCTCTCTCCGGGTTTGGAAACCCTAAGTATGTGCTGTCCGGCAGGTATCCCTGTTATCACGACGCGCCCCGAACTGCCTACGCTTCCCTTCCTTTCGTCGTCAACGTACACCTCGGCACCCAGCGGTGCCATCACGACCAGACGCGAACCGCCGGCCCGCTTATTCTCGTCAATGTCCTCCGATGCGGTTTCGAGTTCGGCGATCCACTCAGAGACCGATGTCGGGCGATTTGCGGGGTCGATCTCGAGTGCCCTCATGATCACACGGTCAACGTCGCCCGGAACATCCGAGCGCAGAGACGACAGGGGCGGCGGCGTGTGCATCACCTTCTGCATAACGAGCTGCATCAGATCGCCGGTGAATGGCGTTTTGCCGCCAAGCATCAGGTACGCTATGGTCCCGAGAGCATAAAGGTCGGCCCGCTTGTCCACGCCCATCTCCGGCTGCATCTGTTCCGGCGACATGAACTCAGGCGTGCCAATGATGCCCCGCGAGGACGGCGTCGCCTGTGACTTGGCGTCGGTCACGGTCTGGCTCATTATCTTTGCCAGGCCAAAATCGCCGACCTTGACGAAGCCGTCGCCGCCCTTTCCCTTCTGCATGATGAAAATGTTCGCGGGCTTGAGATCTCTATGAAGAATGTTCAGATCGTGTGCCGCCTCGACACCGTCGGCGATCTGTCTAAGCAGCCGAACTGCGCGCCGTACCGGTAAGGTCCCTTCGCGTCGAAGCAGCTTGTGCAGCGTCTCGCCCTCGACGTACTCCATAACGAGGTAGAAGACCCCGTGATCGGTCTCGCCGAAATCGGTCACGCTGACAGTATTTGGATGCTGTATCGAGGCGGCGGCCTGGGCCTCGCGTTCGAAGCGTGCGATCGCCTCGCCTTCCTGAAGGTCATCGCTGCTGAGTATGTCCTGGCGAACCGTCTTAACGGCGACTTTTCGCGTTTCGAACTTCTTGTCCTTTGCCAGATAAACCTGGCCCATCGCACCGCGGCCGAGGCGGCTTTCGAGCAGATAACGCCCGGCGATCACCTGCGGGCCCGGAAGCGAAAGGCGAGTCTGCGTGCCGTCACCCGGGCACGCGGCGATGTCATCCGGGTAGCAGGTCTCACATTTTGGACATTCCTTCATATGCCGAGAATTATCTTGAATGCTAAGCGCAAAATTTCCAAGTGCAGAACGCCGGGAACGCTGCTTTTTGCACTAAATCGCTAAAAGCGTGGCTGGCGGCCTTCCGTTGTTTCTCCCTTTGCTCCGGCCGTGCGGGCGATGGGATTCCGCCGGATTTTGGACTTCCCGCTTGGTTTGTTATACTTTCGTTTGTTTTTGGGTCGATAGCTCAGTCGGTAGAGCAACGGACTCTTAATCCGTGGGTCGCAG
>CAYSMU010000209.1:0-5996 GCA_964432145.1 uncultured Chloracidobacterium sp. | reverse complement strand
TTTCAATACAGAGGTTGCGGGTTATACGATCTACGTCCGCGGCGGCGATATCGAGACCGGACGCTGGCAAAATGTATTTATTTACAACGAAGATCGAAAGAACAGAGCCCTGCGTCTGATAACGTCAAGCCTGGGCCGCATAGATACCACGGGACAGACATCGGAACTGGTGCTGGAAAACGCGAATGTCATTACACTTCCGATAGAGCCCGGCGCGGGGAAGTACGTGTCCGAGTCGATCGGCGAGGTGCGCCTTGCCATCCGAACGTCTAGGAGCGATCTGATCGACAAACTTGGCAGATCAGAGCTAACACCCGAGGAATTGGGACTGCAGCAATTGTCCGATTACGCCGCCTCAAAAGAGGGAAGAGAACGAACAGAGGCCCAGATCCTTCAAAATCGTCGTTTGATCTTGTCGGTCACGCCGTTCATTTTCTGCATTTTGGGCACGGTGATAGTCCTCAGGATCAATCGCGGCGGGCGCAATTTCGGGATCGCCCTTGCCCTTGCGGTCCTGATCGGGTTCTATCTGTTGGCCTTTTTGGGCGAACAACTCGCGCGTACAGGCACGGTGAGCGTACTCGTCGGAAGCCTTATTCCGGTCATTGGCAGCCTGATGACGATTGCGTGGTTTGCGTGGTCGCGTCCGCTGAATTTGAGAACGACGGCTTTTGAATCGATATTTACGGCGTTTGAGACCGTTTGGAAGTCGCGATCAAAGGTGCAGTTTCGTAATGTCTTCGTCGACCTGACCACGGGGCTGCGCGATTTTGACATTGTCCGAAATCTGATCAAAAACTTCCTGCTGACGCTGATCTTTATCGGCGCGATCTTTTTTATATTTACGGCATTCGAGCTATGGAAATTTGCCGGCATGATCGACGGAGGCGTATGGCTGCTGACAAAATACCTCACGTATCTCGTTCCGTTCATGTATTTGCAGGTATCTCCATCGGCGGCGATGATCGCGGTCCTCGCGACATTCGTCATTAAGTCAAGGCAGAATGAGATCGTCACCTGGACCTCCGCCGGGCAGAGCGTATTTCGCCTGCTGGCCCCGTGTTTCGTGTTGATGCTGCTGCTCGGCGGGTTCAACTACTTCATTCAGGAGTCCGTTCTGCCGCGTTCAAATCAATTGCAGGATGCGACGCGAAGCGTGATCCGTAACCGCGGCGTCGCCCCCGACCAATCAGGCAAAGTGTGGGTCGCAACCGATACGCGGATCTATTCCTTCAAACCCGGCGGCGACACCGCTGCGTATGATAACTAAAAGCGACTCGACCCTTCGAATAAGTACGCACGCAATGTCACCGTTTACGAAATGGCAAATAAGGCTCCGGAACTGCAAACCGTATACCGTGCAAACGCGGCTCGTTGGCAGGACGGCCGTGTCGTTCTGGACGGTGATCTGGAGCGGATCGACCGCTCGAACGGGGAAGTGAAAACCGCCGCCGCCAATGGTATAGCTCTCGAGGAATCTTCTAATCCATTTTCCGAGGTCCGGCGAAAGCCCGCGCATCTTGATTCCGACGACCTTTCCTCACAGATCGCGAGTGCGGATTCCGAGGTTGAACGCCGAAGCCTGACGATCGCAGTCGAAAAGAAGCAGACTACGCTGTTTCTGCCTCTGGTAATGGCACTTTTCACCGCGCCTTTTTCGCTCAGCCTGAGCCGAAAGGGAAAGGCCGCCACGGTTGGTTACGCGATCGGCCTCTGGCTGGTTTTTACCGGTGCGAGCAGCGTTTTCGAGCAGTTCGGCCTGAACGCCTACCTGTCGCCTGCGTTGTCCGTCTGGTCACCGCTAGTTATTTTTGCCCTGATCGGAGCCTATTTTCTGTCAAAGGTCCGTACCTAGAAGCTCTTTCTGAAAAGATAGGACATCTTGATGAAAAAGCTCCTTCCATTACCGCTCAGGCCGGGCTCTCGCTGGCCTGTGTAGGGGTTAAAGCCGTTATAATTCAGGTCGTCGTTGTAGCCCGCGTAGATCGCTGTCCCCGGGCTCGGTGTCCATCCAAATACCACCTGCGGCCGGATCCGGCTCGAAATATTCGAATAGTCCATGCGGACCCTTGCGAATACGTTCCGGGTGAACTGATACGTGGACCTGAAGCTCAATATGTTGTCGTCAAATGCGACGCGTCCTGTATCGTTGCGGGTCAGCCGTGACCGGTTGTAATTGACCTGCAGCTGGAACGCGGTCGTAGGTTGATAGCGTACCGAGGATTCGATATAGGTGAGATCGCCTGCTCCCGGATCTTGCCGCGGTGCCGGCGTCGTGCATCCCGGAACCTGGCCGCACGATTCGTACCATTGGACGTACGGTAAGCTGACCCGAGGATACTTTGGCCCGGCGCCGAAATCATAGTCGAGGCTGCCGAAATTCTGGCTAAGCACGACAAGGAAAAACCACTGTTTCCACGGTGAGGCTTCGACAAAACCATAGACCTCTTTCCTGTGGGCTGACCGTTCACCGCTGTCTCCGAAGAACGCACCCTGTCGCGTCGCCGAGCGCCGCGGCCCGAATTCGTGCTCGAAAACGCGTTCATAACCCACCTCAAACCCGGCGCCGACAAATATCTGCCGCTGTAAGGCCAGCATTCCCTGGGTGTTTGACTGCATTCCCTGTGTGCGGCCTTTCCAGTCATAGTTTACGTTCGACTGGTTGAACAGCCGCTTAAAGATGATCGGCTTTTTCGCGTTCCGGTCAGTTTCGTACCTGACGAACGAGCCCAGAAAATTGGTATCCGTCCGCTGGGTAAAACCGACGTCGGCGCGATAGTCGGCGGTGCGGCCCGAGGCCGACAGTTCCATATAGAGATTTCGATCCGACCTCTGGATGAATCCGCGATAGCCGAAACCGTTGCCGGTGCGATACTGGCTGCGGTCCAGATCCGGGTTGTAGAAATTGCGCCGCGAATTGGTACCCAGCACCTGAAACTCGGCGACGATCTTTGGCGTTAGTTTGAACCTGCCGTCAAAGCCGGACGTGTGGTTGTGCCGGTCGACAAAATTATAGGTCGTCGCGAAAAAGCCCAGATTGTTATACAGTCCGACATCGCGTTTGATACGAATTACGCCGATGTCCGCGTTTTGGTCCATGTATCGTTCGGTCGAGCAGACGATGCCGGCCGTCGGGTTAGCGGCGCGCCGCTGCTGGCACTGGCGGAGGCTCTCTCGTTCGTCCTCGGAATAATTGCCCGGGGCGTTGTCCGACGCGTACATTATGCCGAAGGTGTTCTTACCGCGGCGGCCCGTCAGCTTAGCGGCGATATCCGGATCGACGATCGCCCGAGTATTAACGACATTCAACCCGCTCTGAAAGATGTCGATCCTCTCGAGAAAGAATGGCCTTTTTTCCGCAAAGAATATAGGAAAGCGCACGTTAGCCGTACTCACCGGTGCGTCCGCCTCGACCTGTGCGAAGTCCGGATTGTATGCAAAATCGAGCGTTACGGTCGGCGACAAGCTGAATTTTGCGGTCATGCCGAAATCTGCCTTGATGCCTTCGTTCACATATCGTCCGGCGGGATCATTATTGAATGTATATCGCGTGCGTCGACCGGTTTCGCTGACCGTAAAGCTCGGGTTGATCTCGAGCTGACGCGTGGTCTCGATGCCCTCAAGGCCGGTGACATGGCCTGATTGGACCAGCGTCCCGTTCATGCTCCGATTGTTGGGCATCCAGGAATCGAGTTCATTGTTGTTGTATTTGACCCGCCGGAAGACGTGCAGGCCCCAGTTCTTGCTCTTGCCGGCTTCGTAGCGAAGCGATTTGAAGGGAATGGCGACCTCGATATTATAGCCGTCGTCCGTCACGACGCCCTTCGACTCCATGATGATATCGACACTATAGTCTTCGCCGCGGCCCTCGGTCATCGTGCCGTCAGCCTGGATGCCGAGCGGATTCCACCCGAGAGCGTAGGCCTGGCGTTTGTCGTTGAACGTGTCCATATACAGAATGATGTAGTCGTCGTTCCATATACTGTCGCGTCGGGCTACAGTCGCGCGTATGGTGCTGCGATCCTGCTTGACCCTGAACGCAAAATAAAGATTCTTCGCGTCGTACGCCATCATGAACTCGGTGTCGTGCTTTGGCGGAACGTTATCGCCCGGCTGCGTTTGGATGAACTCGCCGAATAGTGCCGCGTCCTGCCAGACGGCGTCGTTAAGTACGCCGTCGATCACGGGCGGTGTGGCGAGCTTCGGTATGCGGGCAGGAACGTTCTTTGGCATATACCTCGGTGCCGCAGGGTCGCGGGCGGGCATTGCTGCCGCGGCCGCGGGTGGCGGAGGCGGTGCCGCATCGCCGCTCTGTGCGTTTGCCGAAAATGCCGAAAAGAGGGAAATAATGGTGAATAAAAACGCCGTTCGGAGCCTGGAAATTATCTTGTACATCTTTTACTGCTATCTCCGCAAAAGTATAGGTCCCGCTTGAATATGAAAATTACTACTTGCAAACAGAACACCGCCGAAAACGAATAAATGACAAAAATGACCAATATATAAATTCGGTCAGCGTTACGGATAAGTTATACGCGACGATCGCGCCAATGGTTCAGGTTTTGTCGCGAATGCGGCAGTCTTGCTCGCGGACGGTATTCAAAGTAATCTAAACCCTGGTCAAAATATCCATTTTCGGGAGCTCATTTATGAAACGATTTCTGTCTTCGATCGTGGCAGTCGCCATTCTGGCCGCATTACCCGGGGCCGGCTTAATGGCACAGGCCGCGGGCGACGAGGCCGCCCTCATCGCCAGGGCCAAAAAGATCCACGCCGAGGTGATTACGCTCGATACGCACAACGACATCAATACGAGCAATTTCACCGATAAGGTCAATTACACTCAGGAACTGCCAAATCAGGTCAATATACCGAAGATGCGGCAGGGCGGCCTCGACGTCTCGTGGATGATCGTTTACACCGGCCAGGGCGAGCTGACCGACGAGGGCTATAAACGCGCCTATGACAATGCCATTGACAAATTCGACGCGATCCACCGGCTGACCGAGAAAATAGCTCCCGACCAGATCGAACTCGCGCTTACGTCAAAAGATGTGCGGCGGATAAACAAGGCAGGGAAGCTGGTCGCCATGATCGGCGTCGAGAACGCCTATCCGATCGGCACGAACCTCGAGAACATCAAGCTGTTCGCCGAACGCGGTGCGCGTTATATGTCGCTCGCGCACAACGGCCACAGCCAGCTCGCCGATTCGAACACCGGGGAGGCAGACGGCAAATGGCTGCACAACGGCCTCAGCGATCTGGGCAAAAAAGCGATCGCCGAGATGAACAAATGGGGCATAATGGTTGACGTCTCGCACCCCTCGAAGCAGTCGAATCTGCAGGCGATCGCGTTGTCGAAAGCTCCGGTGATCGCATCGCACTCGGGAGCACGTGCCCTGTGCGACCATAGCCGAAATCTCGACGACGAACAGCTCGTGGCCATCCAAAAGAATGGCGGCGTCGTTCAGGCCGTCGCGTTTCGCAGCTATGTCAGCAAGGAAAAGAGCGAACTCCGCGCCGCAAAACAGACCGAGATCATGCGCGAACTCGCGGCGGCAGAGGGCTTCAAGATGCTCGACCGCGCCGATGTCGTCAAGCTGCCGCAGGCTGAGCGCACCGCCTACCAGCAGCAGGCGGCCGCGTTTCGCACCAAGGTCAACCCGATAGTCCGCGAACGCCTAAAGGGTGCCGCACCCGACGTCAACGTCAAGGATTTCGTCAACCACATCGACTATCTCGTCAAAAAGATCGGCATCGACCACGTCGGCATCGGCTCTGACTTCGACGGCGGCGGCGGCGTCGAAGGCTGGGACAGCGCGGCCGAGACATTTAACGTAACGCTCGAACTCGTCCGCCGCGGCTACACCAAAAAGCAGATCGAAAAGCTCTGGAGCGGCAACTTACTGAGGGTCCTCGATGAGGTCCAAAAGGTGGCAAAGAAACTGCAGGCAAGGAAGTAGCCGGAACGCGGACACTCTTGTCCGCAATGAGCA
>CAYSMU010000208.1:0-6009 GCA_964432145.1 uncultured Chloracidobacterium sp. | reverse complement strand
GCCGGCGTCGACGGTGTTTTGTTCACTGATGTCATTGATGACGAAGCTGCCAAACTTTCGGCGCGGTTTGCCGCCGATGGCGTTGACCTTATATCGCTCATTGCTCCGACAACCTCGGACGAACGTCTCGCTAGGATCTGCGAAAATTCACGTGGCTTCATCTACGCGGTTTCTAGAGCCGGCGTGACAGGTGCCCGAGACACAATTAGCGGAACGGCCGAAACACTTGTCGCTCGAGCCAGGGCCATGACGGGCCTTCCGATAGCGGTCGGATTTGGCATTTCAACCCGCGAACAAGTGGCAGACGTATGGCGATATGCCGACGCCGCAGTCGTGGGTTCGGCGATCGTCGCCGAGATCGAAGAACATCCTGAAGATGCAGTTAAAGCGGTCGATTCATTTGTTCGCCGTCTGCTGCCGACGTTTGCAAAAAGTGATACCTGAACTTAGAGTTGTAATTTTGGCGTTGCCAACTGGAAACTGACTATGCTTATTGTAATGAGATCCGACGCAGCCGCGTCGGATATAGAAAAAGTACTGGAAACTATCGAGGCCCTCGGCTATCGCGGCCATGCAATGCCCGGCGAAACTCGTACGGCTATCGGGATAACGGGAAACCCCGGTGCTATCGACCCAGCTCATTTTGAGAATCTTCCGGGCGTCGATCAGGCGATCCGGGTCACACAACCGTACAAGCTCATTTCGAAATCGCTGAGGCCGGAGAAATCCATCGTTAAGGTCGGCAACGCCACGATAGGCGGCAATGAACTTGCGATCATCGCCGGGCCGTGTGCGCTCGAAAATCACGCGCAGGTCTTCGCAACCGCAGAAACAGTCGCTGCCAGCGGCGCAAAATTCTTCCGCGGCGGTGCGTTTAAGCCGCGAACCTCTCCGTATGCTTTCCAGGGACTGGGTGTCGAAGGACTTAAGATGCTGGCCGAGGTCCGCGACCGATACGGCCTCAACATCGTCACAGAAGCGATGGACGAGCACGGCATCGATGCCGTCGTCGAGTACGGCGACTGTATCCAGATCGGTGCCCGCAATATGCAGAATTTTTCGCTGCTTAAATACGCGGGCCAGACGCGAAAGCCCGTATTGCTCAAGCGCGGCCTTTCGGCAACGCTCGACGAATTGCTGCTTGCCGCGGAATATATAATGGCGGAGGGAAACTACGACGTCATCCTGTGCGAGCGCGGCATTCGCACATTTGCAAACCATGCGCGAAACACGATCGATCTTTCGATCGTCCCGGCCGTTCATCGATTGACCCATTTGCCGATCATCGTAGATCCGTCACATGGTACCGGACACAATTATATGGTAACGCCGCTCGCTCGTGCGGGCGTCGCCGTCGGTGCCGATGGTTTGATAATAGAAGTACATCCGCGACCGGAAGAAGCTCTCTGCGACGGGGCACAGGCCTTGACACCGGGACAGTATATGGAACTGGTTGAACAAGTAATGAAGATCCGTGAACTGACGACCAAAACCCTCGCAGCACCTACGGTCGTGTAAACCGAGTAAGTCGTTCACGGAACCAATTAGCCAATTCGTCTTCTGACACCGAACCCTCTGCGAGGCCTAAGAATTTGGTATAGACCTCTGGCATTGACGCGTCAATATCCGATCCATTTAAATTCAGAAATGTGATCGATACAACTAGTGCCGTCCTTTTATTACCATCAAGAAATGGATGGTTCTTTGCAATTCCAAACGCATAACTCGCGGCCAAGGCGGCTATATCCACATTCTCTCCGTACGCGAATAGATTCTGCGGACGAGCCATAGCCGCAAGCAACAGGCCTTCATCTCGAATACCACCAGTTCCGCCGTGCTCGGCGATCTGTCGCTTGTGTGCGGCGAGGGCGGATTTTGAGCTGATCCACTTGAAATCCATCACTATTCGGCCAGTTTCTTCAATACATCACGGTATTTTCTCATCACGTTTTCCGCGACATCCATTTGTTCGGCCACTTCGGGATCAAACGCCGAGAGTTCAATCCCGTTTGGGGTTTCAATAGCAAGAAGAGTGTCGCCTCTTGAAACGCGCAACTTATCCAAGATCTCTTTCGGCAAAATGACCCCGGAGGAATTGCCAATTGCAGTAATTTTAAGACTTGTGGTCATAATCTTGTCATTTGGTTCGGTCGACCAAAACGATAGCAGTATAACATTAGTTATAACGTCAAACAACATAAAAAGATCCGCGCCTGTTCCCGAAACACGCGCGGATCTCCTTTTACCTCTCGCCTGACGCCTTTTGCCTATTTTGCCAGGCGGAGTTTCATCAAACTATAAAACTGAATGTAACAACTGATCATCGAAGCCAGGATCAAGAAAGTCATGGGCAGGAATTTGAGCGACTCAGGAAATACCAGTCCGAGGCTGTAATTAAATACCGCTCCGAATATCAGCCCGAGCAAGATCACTGCCGTACGCACGACGAGCCAACTCGAAAATGCGGCGCCGTTCCAATTCGACGGCAGGAAATACGGCAGAACGAGAACCATTCCTATAGTGATCGCCATGAGAACGCCGTCCAGGGTAATTACCCGGACCGCCCGGCTGTACTCCATCGCCAAAAACAGCAGAACGAACGCTGTGTCAACGCCATAGGCACTTAATAGGCCCGAACCGACGCTCTTATTGTATGTGTGTCTCATCTTTGTGTCTCGTGTGTTTTATTTTCTGATCCAGACTGACCTATGAATTACCTGTTGCCCATTCCCGGCTTGCTGAACTGCTTGTATGCAACCCGGAAAAGTTCGGAAAGTGCGTTCGCAGTCTCCGGCGTCAGGTCTTTATCCGCACGAAGGTGCGCCTCGATGATGTCCGGCGTCGCCTCGTGCGGATAATAGATGACCGGTTCGACATCGCCTGTATTCTGTTTGAAAAGGCGATCTACCGGCATATCGAGCCACTGGGACAGGCGAGCGATATTATCCGCATCCGGGCGGCCCGTTCCATTCTCAATGCGAGACAATGTCGAGGCCGATACATCGACCACGTCCGCCACGTCACGCAGGCTAAGCTTAAGCTCCTCACGGCGTCGCTTGATAGCTTTTCCGAGATCGGCGGTGTTGATCAAACTTTCATTTCTCAATGACATATTATTCTCTTTCCTCCATGAATTTGTGAGTGTCACAGATGCACTTACGATTTCACAGATAAAACATAGCACACGTTTTTTTTAAATGCAACACCGATTTTCACACTTGCAACAAATAAATTATTCTGGTACAGTGTTGCACTGATGCAACGTATCGGTTCTGATCCGGGCATCATTTGACAACAATAACTGAGTCGCGTGGTCTGATACGCGGCGTACAGCGATCGCAGAAACCGAGTGTTTATCGGCATTTCAGACATCCCGAACTCCCAAACGGCGGTTTACGCGATCTTGAAAAACACAATTTGGAGAACTAGATATGAAACGCAACACGAACGACGAAACGCCCGAGATCAAAACGCAGCAGCTTTTTGACGTAAATGAAATTTCGAACAACGTACTCGATTTTTCGAGTACTCTGAAGGAGCTGCGAAAAACAGTCGACCCTAATCTTGTACGTCAGCGGGCCGGCCGGCGTGACCGCAACGGCGTCGTCCAAATGGTCGAATATGTCGAATGGCACACGGTCGCCGACATCCTCGACGAACACGCACCCAACTGGGGCCACACCGTTAAAGATATTCGCCCTATCGGCGACATTATTACCGTAACGGTCGCCATAACCATCGACGGAGTCACTCGCGAAGGTGTCGGCACCGGCAAGACCGCCAGCGAGACCGGCATTAAAAAGGCAGAGCACGACGCTCTCAAGCGTGCCGCGGTGAAATTTGGCATCGCGCGCGAATTGTATAAGAGAGAATTCGATTCGATCGATCTCGATGAGCAGCCCCATGCTGCCGCGTCACAGGCAATAGCCGATCCGGTGGCGAAAAGCCTTGGCGATATGATTACGGCCAAGCAGCTCGGCATGATCCGAGCGATCGGCCGTGAGGCGAACATTGACGCCGCACGCGAGTGTATGAACCTCATGCACTGTCGCATCGAGGAACTCTCGAAGCGAGCCGCGTCCGATCTGATCGAACATCTGCAGGATATGCAGCGAAATGCCGCACCTCTGCGGCGGGCCGGCTGACGGCTTCCCTGCTAACAGAGTTTTGAGTTGTGAGCCATCCGCAAACCTTCAAATACGCGTGAAAACACTCCCATATCACAACTCAAAACCCCTTTTGGAACAAATCTCCCTTGGCTTGCGTATTTATGCTTATTCGCACAGAATACGTTTCTCAAACTTAATAAGGAGCTTGATTTATGTCACAAGAAGCAAGTGAAATGGCAGGTTTTGCCGGGCCCGGACACGGCGAATTCTGCTGGACCGAGATCGCGAGCACCGATGCCGCGAAGTGTATGGATTTCTACCGGAATGTTTTCGGCTGGACGTTCAAAGTCAGCGGAGCGACAGACGGGTTTGCCTATAACGAATACTCGACAGGCGGCGATTATCCCGCCGGTGGATTGTATGAGATCACGCCCGCGATGTGCGGCGAGGGCGAACCGCTTCCGCCGCCGCATTTTATGACGTACATTGCCGTTGACGATGTCGATGAGAACGCACGGCGGGCGGTCGAACTCGGAGGAACGGTGATAAAACAACCGTCAGACATTCCGAACACCGGGCGTTTTGCGATAATTGCGGACCCGACGGGAGCGATGTTTGCGACATTCAAGATGGCAGAAGGAGGGCACAATGGCTGAATTTGACATACCGAAGGCAGGCGAGATCTGCTGGCGTGAATTACGGACCAAGGACCTAGGAGCGGCGATCGAGTTCTATTCGCAGCTTTTCGGCTGGGAACTGCCGCAGACGAAGATATCTCCAATGGAATATAAAGAGATCGTTGTCAACGGAACCGCTGCCGGGGGCATGATGGGAATGGACGATCCGTCGTGGGGCGAGGCACCGTCACATTGGGCGACCTATATCGCGGTGGATAACGCTGACGACACCGTCGCAAAAATAACCGCGAATGGCGGCAGCGTACGCGTTCCGCCATTCGACGCACCCGGCGTCGGCAGAATGTCGATGGTCGCCGATCCGTCCGGGGCTGATTTTGCGATCATCCAATTCGAACAGCCCGCATAAACGAACTGCCCGCGAAATACGGGAAACGCTCGAAAAAGAGAATATCTTTTTTCGTTTCTTTCCTATGTTTCGCGGGCGAACTTTATTTCCGGTTGCCCTCAGTATCGAAAATCTCCACCGTCTCGGCGTAATCTTTAGCCTGCGGCAGTATCTCGCCCGCATCGCCAACAATGACAATCGCCATTTCCTCCGGCCGAATGTAGGCGTTCGCAGCCCTCTGGACATCCTCCACGGTCACTGCATTTACATGTTCACGGTACGTTTGCAGATAATCGCCCGGCAGGCCATAAAGGTGTTGATTCACGATGAGATTGGTCAGCCCTTCCTGTGTCTCGGCTCTGATCGGGAAAACGCCGGTAAGGAAGTTCTTTGCGTCCGCTAGTTCCTCATCGCTGACGGGTACCTTTCGTATCCTTTCGAATTCATAGAAGAACTCTTTCAGCGAATCTCCGGTAACGTCGTTGCGGACCTCGGCGGTCGCCTCGATGTCGCCGGCAAGGCGTTTAGCATTAAGCCTCGTATAGGCACCGTACGTGTATCCCTTTTCCTCACGAAGGTTCATAAAGACCCGTGAGGACGCCCCCGCACCAAGAACCTGGTTCATCAGTATCACCGGAAAATAATCCGGATGGTCCCGCTCTATGGCACTATTCGCGATCACGATGTTCGACTGTGCTGATCCGGTGCGATCGACGATAGTCAGCGATCGGCCGGTTCTACCCGGAAGATCAGGAAATACCACGTTCGTCGTCGGCCCGGCCTGCCAGTCTCCCAGGTGCTCATTCAATTCGGCGACGAGTTCACTACTGTCGACGTCCCCGACGACTATCAGCATCGCATTATTCGGCACAAGTAA
>CAYSMU010000207.1:0-6020 GCA_964432145.1 uncultured Chloracidobacterium sp. | reverse complement strand
ATGCCCTTACTGCGTGCGGGCTTCTGCAACTTACGCCGCCACCAGAGATAGCCTGACAGTCCCTGTCGCCCGCAAACGGCCTTACGAGGCAAATGGTGGCGCCACTTATTGAAGATGGGCCGTTTTGGAGAGTATTTGGCATGCGGAGTTGGCGGAGGCCGGCGGAGCCGGCAGAGGCGGCGGTGCCGGCAGATGGAGTGAGGTTGAATTTCCACCTGTCTCGCTGTTGATCCCCCGGAATAGCACTAAAAAAACCGGTGACCGGATCGGGTATTTATGGTGACCCAGCGGGCATTTTTCGCGGAATGGCTCAACTCGCTTGAAATGACCCGGAAAAAACCGCGGATCGGCGGCTTTGTTCCGGGGCGGCGAGGCCAGTTCCCGGGGGGCAAATTCTGCGTATGGCCTAAATCACTCTCGAATTACTTGCGTCTTGAAACAATATCGCGGAAACTACCGTAAAACATACGCAACCAATGACGGCTGACGCTTTATCGATAGACACGCTTAAGACCCTCACCGACGGTGAGCTTATCGTCACGGCTGTAAGCGGCCGTGTTGACGGCTTTGAGGAGCTTGTGCGCCGGTATCAGAGGCCGATCACGAGCTATGTTTTTCGTATGCTCGGGGACTACGAATCTTCGCTTGACGTCACTCAGGAGGTCTTTATCAAGGTCTATAATTCGCTTGGGAAGTATAGCCCTGAGTACAAATTCTCGACCTGGCTCTACCGCATTGCCCACAACGCGGCGGTAGATCATCTGCGGCGAAATTCTATCACGCCCCAGAGCCTCGAGGCCGAAAATGCGGACGGGACCTTTCAGATACAGATCGAGAGCCGAGGGGCCTCGCCGGAACAGGACCGCGAACGCAGTGAATGGCGGACCGAGATCGATGCCGTGGTGCGGTGTTTACCGCCTGCATACCGCGATCTGATCCTGCTTAGGCACTCGCGGGACCTGAGCTACGACGAAATCGCCGAGGTCACGGGCCTGCCGCTCGGAACGGTCAAGAATCGGCTTTTCCGTGCTCGCGAGTTGATGCGAGAGATGTTCATCGAGAGAGGCTTTACGGGAGTTTAACCTATGAGTTACAACATGCAGTCAATGCCGCCGTCATCGTTGCAGACACCGGACCAGCGTCAGATGGGAATGATCCTTCACCTGTCGCAGTTGGTCAACGTGTTCATTTTTCCGATCGGTATCGTCGCACCTATCGTGATATGGCAGACGCAAAAAGACAAGATCCCGGCACTCGACGCTCACGGCAAGATGGTCACCAATTTTATGATCTCGATGATCATTTACGGGTTTGTAAGTTTTATTCTGATGTTCGTCCTGATCGGGTTTCTGACGATCCTAGCGGTTGCGTTGATCGGGATAATCTTTCCCATAATCGGCGGTATCAAGGCAAATAACGGCGAACTTTGGGAATATCCGCTGACGATCAAGTTTTTGAAGTAAGATGTCAAAAGACCTGCAAATTCAACGAGTTGCGTGTCCGGCGGACGAGATCTCGGCGTATATCGACGGGGAACTGGCCGCGGCACGCGAGCTTGAGCTTGAGGCACATTTCGCCGGCTGCCGGGCGTGTGCCGATGAGCTGAATTTGCAGAAACAGTTTCTTCTTGGGCTAAACAGCTCGCTCAATTGCGAAGCCGATCTCGAATTGCCGGCAGATTTCACGAGAAACATCGTTGTGAATGCCGAGAGTACGGTTGCCGGGCTTCGGCGTCCCCGCGAGCTGTATAACGCCGCATTTATCTGTGCCGCACTGTTCCTTTTTGTGCTTTTTGGCCTCGGGGCGGACGCGGGACGAGTATTTTACGGGTTTTCCTCGATCCTCGATCAGGCTGCGGCGGTCGGCAGCTTTTTCGGCCATCTGGTCTATTCGTTTACCTTGGGCGTCACGATAATCCTGCGTTCGCTCGCCCTGCAGGTCACGGTTGACGGTGTCGCGGCCTTTGCACTTTTCGCGGTCGCGGCCGGCTTTTTGACGCTTATATCACACAAGGTTTTGCGTATTCACCGTGTTTAAGATCCCTACCGAAGTGAAGTATCTTACTGCTGGAATCAGCTCGCGAGCACCCTGGGCCGCATTGGCCCCGATTCTTGCCATCTTGCTCGCGCTCCCCGTTGTCGGTCTTGCGATCGAGGTAAGTCCCGAGATAAAAACGTCCGAAGACCAAACGACGGTCATCGTCAACGACGCCCCGGAGCAGGAGGTCTATGTTTTCGGCAAATCGGTCGTCGTGAATAAACAGGCCAAAGGCGTCCTTGCCGTCGGCGGAGACGTTATTGTCGAGGGACGTATTGAGGGTGACGTCGCAACGGTCGGCGGAAACGTCATTCAAAAAAAGGACGCTTATATTGGCGGCGATGTGATCGTTTTCGGCGGAAAATATAAGCCTGAAAGCGAAAATCCGCTTCGGGCACCGAATAAAGAGACCGTTATGTTCGGCGTGTTTGAGGAAGAGCTGCGTGAGTTCGGACAGAATCCGACACAGGCGTTTTCGCCGACCTTTTCTGTAGGTTTTGTCGCTCAGCGGCTTGTTCTGGCTCTCTTTTGGTTCGTTATATCGCTCGTCATGACCACGATCGCTCCGGGTGCCGTAAGCCGTGCCGTTGCGCGTATTAATCTCTCGATCCTAAAGGTGTGTGCGCTCGGAGCGGTCACGTTCATTCTCATCGTCGGCTTTATGATCGGCGGAGCGATAACGCTGCCTAATTACCTTAGTGCAACTCTTGCCCTGATGGGCATTCTTCTGCTGATGCTCGGCTATGTATTCGGCCGGGTGGCTTTGCAGGTGAGCGTCGGAAAGGCGATCCAGAAGCATTTTCTCGCCGACAATAACCGCTCCGAGACGCTCGCGATCCTGATCGGCGTGCTGATCTGGACGCTGGTGCTTTCTCTTCCGTATGTCTGGGTGCTCGCTCTCTTTTCCATTTTTGCGGTCGGCATCGGCCTCGTGGTCACCGGGCGGGCCGTTCCCAGGTGGCAAAACCCCTAAGGGGAATGCTTGCAGATTTTTACATTTCTTTACAAATAGCCCCGAACCTTACTGGTAGTATTAACGTCATAGTATTTGTTACACGCAACTTTTGTTAGGTTAACGTGTGTATCGGATCTAGGGACAAGCAGGAAATTAATATGTTGCAGAACGCAATAATCAGCTTTCTTTTACTTCTGTTCGCAGGCGTGTTCGCGTTCGTCTTCGGACAAACGCCCTCGGCTGTCAAACCGACGATGGTCGTCGGTGACCTCGTCGCGGTCAGCGATAAGAAATTTACGGTAAACCAAAAGACAGGGCCTATTGAGGTCGCTACGACGGACGCTACGGCATTCAAGAAGGTCTCGGCTGAGAATCCGAGCCTCACGGCCGCGACTCCCGGTGCGGCCTCTGATATAGGTATCGGTGACAAGCTTACGATCTCGGCATTGCCGGGAGCTGACGGAAAGACGCTTACGGCACGTACCGTGTACTTCATTACCAAAGCCGATATTGCGGCAAAGAACGCAAAGGAAGCCGAGGCATGGCGAGTTCGCGGGATCAAGGGAAAAGTGACCTCAGTGAATGCTCAGACCAACCAGATCGTGGTCGAAACGAGCGCTCTCACCGAAGTTAAGAGCGTGACCGTGACTCCGAAAGAAAACGCCAAGATCCTGAGGTATGCGCCGGACTCGATCCGTTATGACGAAGCCCTTGCCAGTTCGATCGCGGACACCAAGCCGGGCGACATGATCCGGGCCCTGGGCGACAAAAGCGTCGATGGAACAAGCTTCGCCGCGGAACAGATCGTCACGGGAGCGTTTCAGACGGTCGCGGGTACGGTCAAATCGATAGACACCGAAAAGAACGAGGTTGTGATCACCGATCTGCAAACAAAGAAAGATATTGTAGTGGTGATCAGCGATATATCGGTACTCAAGAAATTTCCGGTCGAACAGGCCGAGATGCTCGCTCGCTTCCAGATGATGGGAGCCGGCGGGGGAATGGGCGGTGCCCGCCCCGTTGGCGGCGGTGCGCGTCCCCAAGGCGGCCCTCCGGCTGGCGGGCAGCCGCAGCCGGGAACACAGGGACAGGCCGGCGGTCAGGGACGCCAGATGATAGGCGGCCCGCGTAGCGGTCCCGGAGCTGGCGGTGTCGACGATATGTTCGACCGTCTGCCGGCGATCACTGCGGCAGAGTTAAAGGCTGGCGATATGATCGCCATCTCGAGCACGAAAAATGGCGTGAATACGCGGATCAAGGCCATCAAGCTTATCGCAGGTGTCGAACCATTCCTTAGGATGGCACAGGCGAGCGGTCCTGGTGGACGCCGCGGCGGGCAGGGCGGCGTTGACGGCGGATTTAGCATTCCGGGACTCGATCCCTAGTTTAAGGCATCAGGGCGTAATATCGGCACGCCCCTTTTTATTTGAAGGTCATTATCATGAAACTAATACGAGCAGTACTATTTGTTGCACTTTTATCAGCCATCTCGGCGGGTTCCGCATTCGCGCAGGGCGTCGGAAGCCTGGCGGGCCAGGTAACTGACGCTAACGGGGCAGTCATTCCCGGAGCGACCGTTACGGCCATCGCCGCCGACGGGAAACAAAAACAGTCCATATCGAACGCTAAGGGTGAGTTTTCGATAAACGGGCTTGCTCCCGGCAAATACACGGTCAAGGGCATCGCGCCTAAATTCGCTCTCTATGAGAACACCGAGGTCCAGATCGCGGCGAATGAAAAGAATGATCTCATTGTCATTTTGACAGTCGCCGGCGTCGAGGAAAACGTCGATGTCTCGCTGAACGAGCAGGTCTCGACCGACGCGGACGCGAATAAAGACGCTCAGGTCCTCAAAGGTAAAGACCTCGACGCTTTGCCCGACGACCCCGACGAACTCGCCGCAGCTCTTCAGGCCCTGGCAGGTGCCGCGGCCGGCCCGAACGGCGGCCAGATCTACATCGACGGATTCACGGGCGGCCAAATGCCGTCTAAAGAGTCGATCCGCGAGATCCGCATCAACAGCAATCCTTTCTCGGCTGAGTATGACCGTCTTGGTTTTGGACGTATCGAGATCTTGACACGGCCCGGTTCTGACAAGTTCCGTGGCAACGTGAACGGCAGCTTCAACGACGAGAGCCTGAATTCGCGCAACCCGTTTGCATTGAACCGTGCCCCGACACAGTCACGCAACTTTGGCGGCAATTTTTCGGGCCCGATCAAGAAGGGAAAATCGTCGTTCTTTATCGACGCGAATAACCGCCAAAATGACAATAATGCGATCGTTAACGCCCAGGTGCTGGATGCGAATTTCAACATCATCCCGCTCAGGCAAGATATCACTCAGCCGACACGCCGCTTTTCGATCAGCCCGCGGCTCGATGTCGCCCTTAATGATAAGAATACCCTCGTGTTCCGCTACAATTTTGGCCGCAACACGAATAAGAATCAGGGTATCGGCGATACGTCGTTGATCTCGAGAGCGTTTGAGTCGACCGGTCGCGAGCATGAGTTTCGCATTACCGAGACCATGATCATCAATGCAAAGACGGTGAACGAGACGCGATTCGAGTTCTCGGACAATAATAACGAGCAGATCGGTGATAACTCTATCCCGACGATCAGCGTCTCGTCCGCGTTTACAGGCGGCGGAGCGTCGATCGGTAAGAGCTTTAACAAGAATAAGGTCATCGAACTTAACAATTTCACCAGCACTTCATTCGGCAAGAATTCGCAGCACGCGTTCAAGTTCGGCGGCAAGTTTCGCCGGGTCGATGTTACGAACCGGTCTGAGAGCAACTATGCGGGAACCTATGCGTTTCCTGGATTCTTCGGTGCCGATGCCTGCGATATCAATGACGACCTCGTAGTTTCGTCGATCGAGCAATATCGATGTAAACTCACCGGTGCCGTCGGCACTCGGTACAATCCGACTCAATTTTCGCTCACGACCGGCAACCCCGAGATCGACGTTAAACAGACCGAAGTCGGCCTTTTTGGAAGGGACCAGCGCGAGGATTCCGTCGCTGCC
>CAYSMU010000206.1:0-6029 GCA_964432145.1 uncultured Chloracidobacterium sp. | reverse complement strand
TGCGACAACGCCGCAAGACGGATCGCCGGACGCATGTAATCGGAAAACGTTTGAAACGTCCCGCCAAACGGGATCACGCTGCCGAAAAGCGCCATACCGTTCATCAACGAGCCCATCGCGTGCTCGCGTATGCCGTAGTGAATATTGCGGTTCTGATAGCTTCCCGCCTGAATATCCGCGGAGGTTTTGATCGTCGTATTGTTTGACGGAGCGAGATCTGCCGACCCGCCGACCAACTGCGGCACAGCGTCGGCGATAGCGTTGATGACGTCGCCCGAATAGGCACGCGTCGCCTTGGCCTCTACACCGTCGAATTGTGGCAAAGCAGCTTCCCAACCGTCGGGCAGCGACGACGTGCGGATCTGAGCAAACGCCGCGCCAAGTTCCGGGTGCGCTTTTTCGTATTTCGCGACCAGCTTGTTCCAGTCACGCTCGAGAGCAGCTCCGGTCTTTACCGCACCGCGAAATTTCGCATAGACCTCTTTCGGAACATAAAAGTGTTTGTTCTCGGGCCAGCCGAGATTGCGTTTTGTTTCCTTTACGGCCACGACGCCCGGAGCGTCGGAGTGAGCCTTCGACGTACCTTGTTTAGGCATTCCAAAGCCGATGATCGTGTGCACACGAATGATCGATGGCTTGTCTTTCACCTTCTGAGCCGCCTTGATCGCAGCCTCGATCGCTTTAAGGTCATTGCCGTCAGCGACGTCGAGCACATGCCAGCCGCACGCCTCGAATCGCTTGGTCACGTCCTCGGTAAAGGCGAGATCGGTCGAGCCGTCAATAGTGATGCGGTTATCGTCGTAGAGATAAATGAGATTACCGAGCTTGAGATGGCCCGCGATCGACGCTGACTCGTAACTGACACCTTCCATTAGGTCGCCGTCAGAGCAGATGCAGTAGATGTAGTTGTCGACGACGGGAAACCCGCGTTTGTTGAACTTTGCCGCGAGGTGCGCCTGTGCGATGCCCATACCGACGCCGTTCGCAAAACCCTGTCCCAGTGGCCCGGTCGTGATCTCGACTCCCGGCGTCAAAATATTCTCCGGATGCCCCGGCGTTTTGGAATGCAGCTGCCTAAAATTCTTGATCTCATCCATCGACAGATCGTACCCCGTCAAATGAAGCAGCGAATAGATCAGCATCGAGCCATGTCCACCCGAGAGCAAAAAGCGGTCGCGGCCGAACCACTTCGGGTTCTTAGGATTATGTCGAAGAAACTTGGTCCACAACACATACGCCGCCGGCGCCATCCCAAGCGGCAGGCCAGGATGGCCGGAGTTCGCTTTCTGAATAGCGTCGAGCGAAAGCGTGCGAATGGTGTTGATACAGAGTTGGTCGAGATCGGCAGTTGTTGGCTTGGTCATTAGTTTATCTGTTATAAGTGGGTCGGAATATACTTTTATTACTTCACCGACCGATGACAGGCGGCGAGATCAAAACGAGATCGAACGGTCAGCAGGACCCGAACATCGCAACGATACAGACTGGCTAAGTTTCAAACTCTATTTTGCCAGTCCTCGGTCGTGAGTGCAAAATGTCAGCCTTTTAGAGGGTCGATGAGCTTTACGTAGTCTGAGAAACGCCGGAGATCCTTGTCGGTACTCACTACCGCGGCACTGTGCTCGACCGCGATTGCAACAATTCGCGCATCCATCACGATGTCGCCCGCCAATCTCATTTCGGTCAGGATTTTTGAATAGACCTTCCAATGGTCATCGGTCGGGCCCACTTGTGCAACCATCGGATGGTCGAAAAGATCACTTAAGACCGCCTTAGTAAATTCCAGTTCAAGAGGCTTCTCAAAGATCCTGCGATTTGTTCCTATCCGAATGAAGGACGATGCGACCTGCCAAGTAATGCCAACAATCTCCTGTCGTGAAGATATTGCCTCCTCAAGCCAGGTGTTCACTAAAGAATGCTGTGCGAATGTCGGCATCGTGGCATAGAGCAAGATATTTGTATCGAGTATCACCATTTTCGGTCATCGCCCTCGATCTGTGAAAGCAACGCCTGAACATTATCAAAATTCAATCCGGGTATTGGCTTTGCCTCCGAGTCTGTTCTGATCTTGAATGGCACCTGTCTGATCTCGCCCTCAGCGGCCAACCCCTTTTTCATCAGCGAATTGACGACATCTTTGAACGTAGCATCAGGACGCTTCTTCTGGATTCGTTTGATGGCCAATACGACCTCGTCATCTAATGTTATGGTAGTTCTCATGCAAGAGACATCATAGCATCAATATTATCAAGCATCAATACATCATTTTGAGTCACGTTCGCTTTGGATCTCTAAGTTCGAATTGATTCCGACATTTTCAAGTGCAAGCAAAACCGCACCGCGAGAAGACGATTCTGAGGCATCGTTCAGGGTCAGATCCCGTTCGAGAACGTCGGCGATGATCTGTGTCCAGACGGGCGATTCGCGAAGGGCACCGCCCGAGGCAACGATCTCTTTGATCTTTGCGACCTTGTTCAGCCGTTCGAAAATATCCGCTAGCCGAAACGCGACGCCCTCCATCGCGGCCCGCAATACATCAATGCCGTCGTGAGCCGCCGTCATTCCGACGATCGCACCGCGGGCGTCCTCGTTATAGCCGGTGCTGCGTTCGCCAAAAAAGAACGGAATGACGACAAGGCCGTCGGCCGGTTCGCGTTTTGCGACAAGCTCGTCGACATTCGCGGGAAGCCGAAATCGTTCGCGGATCAGTGCGTGAAGATTTCCTCCGTCGGAGAGTGCTCCGCCGACGATCACGCGTTTGCGGTCAACTCGATAGCACCATAGGCCGTCGGGAATTCTTGCCGGTGGATCACCCGCATATGCAACACGCATCGCCGCCGAGGTGCCCACCATCAGGGCGGCACTGCTCTTCGTCACGCAGCCCGCACCAATGTTGTCGGCGGCACCGTCGGCGATCGTGGGGAACCACTTCGCACCCGCAAGACGCGGCCAGCGTTTTGAATATTCCTTATTTAACCGGAAATGATGATCGTCAGCGACAACCGTCGGCAGCATGGACGTTTTGACCTTCAGAAATTTGATAAGTTCCTTGTCCCAGACACATTTTCGTATGTCGAAGATCCCGGTGCCCGACGCCATCGACACGCTTGTCGCCATTTCGCCAAAAAACCTCAACGCCAACAGATCGCTGAATGAAAGTAGTCCCGCCGCCATCGAAAACGCGGCGGGGAATTCGTCTCGTAGCCACATCAACTTCGCGGGCCAGAAACTCGAATGAAAATGCGCCCCGGTTCGGTTGTGGGTCTCAGCTTCGTCGAACCGCCGTTTGAGGACCTCGGTGTACTGCCGGCTCCTCGTATCCGCCCAGCTCAATATGACCGGCGTGTGATCGCCCTGGACGTTTACTCCGACGAGGCTGTGCCAGAAAGAGCACGATGCGACGCACTCGATCTCGCCTTTCAGCCGTTTGGTTTTTTCGAGCACGGCATCGATCGCGGCGACGACATTCTTAATCGCCTGGGCGGTGTTGATCTCATTTCCGCCGTCGGATGTAGCTTTGAATGCTTGCTCGATCTTGACCGATGTTCGTGGGATGAGGTTGGCGTCGCCGTCGTACAGAGCGGCGCGGACGCTCGATGAACCAATGTCGAGAGCTAAGATCTTCGGTTTGATCAAGATATCGAATGCACTAATATTCGCGACCAGCTATCAGCTGCGAGCTAACAGCTGACAGCTCGGAGCTGGTAGCTCGTGGCTGGATATTAACCGATCGTCTTTTTCATCCACCAACGCAGGCCGACGAAGAGGAAGCGATAATCCTTCATGAACTCAGGCGGCTTGCCTTCGAACCAATGGCCGATGAATTGCAGGACCCAACCGACGACGAACAGCCCGAGGGCAAAACGCCACAGGCCGCTAACGAAAAACGATGGGATGACCAACAGTATTGAAACGGCGATCATCGGTATCCCGAACTTATGCGTCAATTGGTTCATCGGGTGCTGATGGCTCTCTGAATATTCATCGATCCAATCGTCCCATGTACGTCCGCCCATCATATGATTTTCTCCTGCCGATTTTACGCCAATCTTACACCAAAACTTATTTTCGATGCAGTATTTTTACCGTCAGATCGTCGCCGAGGTCGTGAACCGATTTACATTCAAAGTCTGAAAGGAAATCGTCAGGCATGAATGTATCGGCATCTGGAACAATTACCGGTATTTGCGTAACGATCCATTTCTCGATGACATCCGCAAACTCAGCGTACGTTTGGGCCCCGCCGATAATAAAAACGTCGCGGTTGAGATACTTTTCGAGTTCTACGACCTCATCGACACCGCTGAGTTTCATGACCTCGGGCGGCGTGTCTATGACCCCCGTTCGGCTCAAAACGATGTTAAGGCGATCCGGCAGCGTCTTGCCTATTGATCGCCATGTATTCGCCCCCATAACGACCGCGTTACCAGTTGTGGTCGCCTGAAAGAATTTGAGGTCGGCGCTGTAATGCCATGGCAGCTTTCCGTCGCGGCCAATGGCGTTATTTTGTGAAATGGCAACAATGCCGATGATCATAAGATCTTTTTTCCTTTATAAACAGCTATCTCTGAACCTTTTGCAAGCAGCACGGAATGTGGCTTTTCGTCTGTCAAGAAAGCAAACTCGCTGCCGTACGTCGCGGCGAAATCGACTTTGATCGACTCATTCTTTACCGAGAAAAGCTCCCATTTGGGATGCTCGACCTTATATTCGTCGACACGTCCACCGCTGCGCTTCGTGTAACCCCAATAGTGCTCGATGATGAACTCGCCGTGTGAGCCCGCGCTCGGCACTCCAACGCTCTGGTCGATCTCGACACTTAGACGATTGGTAACGCCGTTTTTTGACCATTCATATGCAACATTTGTTGCCGTACGCTCGTGGCGCATTGCAAAGCACGCGTATGGCTCGCCATACATAACTCGGGCAACGGTCGCGATCGCCCAGCGCGGTACGATCTCTTTTACGAAACACACGGCACGGCGAACCTCTCCGTCAGTCTCGCGTTTGATATAAAACCGCAGATTCACTTCTTCGAAATTCACGTGAAATGGCACCGGGATGCCCAGCACCCGCGTGTCCCGAAACATGAACCCGACGAGGCTGACAAAACACTTGCCTTCGTGCAGATCGAGCTCGGTACCGCCCGGCACACGCGGCTGCAATAGCGACGGCTCGACCGCGTAGTTGGCCATTATCAGATCATGCCATTTTGCCGTGAGGAATTTCTGCATCAGCGGATCAGTCGCTTTTCGCCTGCGCGAACCGTTATCTTTTCACGGTCGAAATACTCTAGCAAAGGTATAGCATACTTTCGCGAAACTCCCGCGAGTTCCTTAAAGGTGCCGACATCGATCAAGCGTTCGGACGAACTCGACGCGAACCCTCGAAGCTTTGTGACAAGGGCATCGATCACAGCACGGGCGAAATAGAATTCATCGCTCACTTTCACCATGTCGCCGCTGTCGATAAGTAGCCGCAGTAGTTTCGCGGCCTGCTTCGTTGAGATCGCCGTGCCGGCGACCGAGCGGGCTATGACCTCGTCGATCTTTTCCGGGTTAATGCCGGCGGAGTGAATAATATTGAGTATTTGATCACGCACCTTCGCTTCGACCGGTGACAGCACATTGCTGAATTCTGCGAGCCGCAGCGTATCGCCGTCAGCCACGATCTTGCCCTTTTGGACCAGATCATCGATCACGCTATTTGCGACGGGACCCGGCAGATTACCGAACACACTGTCGCGAATATCCTCTCGAGACATGCCCTTTGCGAGCGGCTGGCGCCTATGAAACTCGTTGATCGCATCAACGGTCGCCGACCTCAGCTCGTCGAACGCTTTTGCAGCGATCAGTATCTCTCCTGTATCCACGATCGTCCCCTTTTCCATGAGTAAGTTGATCGTGTCGCGCAGATGCTCGACCGTAACGCACGTCCGTGACTGAAGATCCGTGCGGCTAATGCCTCGTTTTCCCTGATCGCCGATGAGTACCGATGTTCTCACCGCCATCGACTCAGAATCCTTAAGA
>CAYSMU010000205.1:0-6037 GCA_964432145.1 uncultured Chloracidobacterium sp. | reverse complement strand
ATACGTAAACAGGGCGGCTGCCAGGACACAGATAACAACGTTGACGATTTCGCAACGCAATCACCTTTCGCACCGCGAAACACATCGACCTCGCCGGTGACATGCAGCGGCAGCGGGACGACACTCTTTGCGGCAATGGCGTCCAATCCGGTATCTGTCACACCGCCGGGAAATATTCTTTTGACGGTCACGGTCATTCCGGCGACAACTCCGCCAAGTACGGGCATCACCGTTACGGGCAACCTAACGAATATCGGCGGTTCCGCTAATCAGACCTTCTTTGACAACGGAACGAACGGCGACGTTACGCCGGCTGACAACGTCTTTTCGTACCTCGCGACCGTTCCTGCCGGGACCAGCGGCGGCGTCAGGAATGTCACGGCTGTGGCACAGGACGAGCAGGCACGCACTGCAAATACGAATACGAACGTCACTGTCAATGCTCCGGTCGGGGACGAGGACCCGCTGCTATTTGGCAATCCGAGCAATGCGACCAGCGATGTCCAGAACGAGAATAACTACCTGATGCCAAAGCCGCAGTATACGCTCTCGTACAGCCGTTCAAAGGCGACGCCAAATTGGGTGGCGTGGCGGCTCGATTCGACATGGATCGGTTCGGCACCTCGCCAGGACGATTATCGTGAGGACCCGACGCTGCCAGCCGGTTGGTATCGCGTTCAGGACAATGACTATTCCGGCTCAGGATTCGACCGAGGCCACATGTGCCCGTCGGGAGATCGTACTAGATCGATCCCTGATAATTCGGCGACCTTTCTGATGACCAATTTCATCCCTCAGCTAGGGGAAAATAATCAGGGGCCTTGGAACGATCTGGAAAATTACCTGCGAACGCTCGCTCAGGCCGGCAGCGAGATTTATATCATCGCCGGCCCGCAGGGCACGCACCCAACAACGCCGACTATTGCGAGCGGGCGTATAGTCGTCCCGAATCTCACGTGGAAGGTCGTCCTTGTGCTGCCGACCGGGTCAAACGATCTGCAGCGTGTTACGCGCTCGACCCGTGTTTTCGGCGTGATAATGTCCAACGTCTCGATCACCCAGGGATCGCCGTGGCGAAATTTCCGTGTCACGGTGGACCAGGTCGAGGCACTTACCGGTTATAACTTCTTCTCGAATATTCCCAAGAACACGCAGGAAATGATCGAGAGACGGAGGGATACACTGTAATGAAAAGAAGTACTTTCTGGTTTGTTCTCGGTCCGGCATTGGTTCTGGCAAGTTCCGTCTCGCTGTTCGCTCAAAAGGATTACTCGATAGCGAGCGTTCAGGGTGACAAGAATATGTCGCCGCGCGAGCGCGAGATCGTTCGTGTGACGGGCGTGGTCACTGCCCGGACAAAGACAGGGTTTTTCCTGCAGACCCCTGACGATAAGATCGATAGCAATCCAAACACATCGGAGGGAATATTCATCTATACACGCGACGAGCCCGCCGGCGAAGCGGCGATCGGCAACCTGGTCTCGGCGAGCGGTTCTGTGACAGAGTTTCGCCCGCGCGCTGAACCGGCAAGCCTCCCGATCACCGAAATATCGATGACGAAAGGACGTGACGTGGTCCAGGTCCTCGCCAAGGGCCTCGAACTTCCTAAGCCGATCGTACTTTCCGTTGAGGATTTCAAACTCAACTCGATCGACCAACTCGAGAAGTACGAGGGAATGCGCGTCACCGTACCGGAATTGACGGTCGTAGCACCGACCAATGGACGCGTCGATAACAAGAACAATACGTCAGTCTCGGACGGCGTCTTCTATGGCGTCGTGAAGGGCCTCGCAAGACCATTCCGCGAGCCGGGTTACGATCTGTACGATTTCATATTCCTGACCGACAAGGAAAAGGAAGATTTCAGGAAGAAGTACTCCAAAATGAAGCTTTTCGATGCGAACCCTGAACGCCTTCGTATCGAAAGCGCCGGTCAGCTTGGGTCGCAGACCATCGACGTCCCCGCACTTACCGAACTCAAGAATGTTACCGGCGTGCTTCATTACGCCTACCGTGCTTATTCGATCCTTACTGACGCGGCATCGCGGCCCTCGGTCTCAAGCTATCCCAAGCAAATAAATCTACCGCCCGTCACCGAAAGGCAGTTCTCGGTCGCGGGCATGAACGTCGAGAATCTTTTCGACGATCAGGACGATCCCGACATCAAAGAAGACATTGTCACAGCCGACTCATTTGCCAAACGCCTCAAGAAGATCTCTGCCGGCATTCGCGGGATAATGCAGTCGCCTGACGTTATCGGTGTCGTCGAGGCCGAGAATCTTTCAGTTCTGAAACGCCTCGCCGAGAAGGTCAATACCGATACTGAAGCAACTGGCAAGCCGAACCCGAAGTACGAAGCATATCTGATCGACGGAAATGACGGCCGTGGCATCGACGTCGGTTTCCTTGTCAAATCTTCCCGGATCAAAGTGATCGAGACAAAACAGCTCGGGAAGGCTGACAAATACAAAAACCCGAATACCGGCGAAGAGAACTTTCTCAATGACCGTCCGCCGCTAATGCTGCGTGCCTCGATCAACGATCCGAAGACCGGGCTGCCGTTCGAGTTTACGGTAGTAGCGAATCATCTTAAGTCGTTTCTCGGCTACGACGATCCGAAACAACAGGACAATGTGCGGATGAAAAAGCGTCTCCAGGCTGAATTTCTGGCGAAATTTGTTCAGGAACGACAGAAGGCAAACCCGGCGGAAAAGGTCATTTTGGTTGGCGACTTCAACGCGTACCAGTTCAATGACGGCATCGTCGATCTGATCGGCACGATCAAGGGCAAACCGGCGACAAAAGACGAGGTATTGCATCCGACCGAAGACCTTGTCGACCCTGACATGATCAACCTCGTCGATCTCATCAGTGCCGAACAGCGTTACTCCTACCGGTTTGACGGCAACGGCCAGGTGCTGGACCACATCATCATCACCAATTCGCTGATGAATTATGTGCACGGATTTGGATATGCTCGGATGAACGCCGATTTTCCTGAGACCTATCGTTCGGACGAAAACCGCCCGGAACGATTCTCAGACCACGACGCGGCGGTCGCGTATTTTAATATAGACGAACGTCCCGAGCCGAAGCCGGCCGCGACACCGAAACCGTAGCCATTGCTACTTCTCCAGTAGGACCTGTGCGACCGCGTGTTCCGTCGTGTGCGAGATCGACACATGGACCGCGGTCGTACCGCGCTCATCCATGATTCGTCTTGCCTCGCCGTTGACATTGAGTGTGGGGACGCCGTCCTCGTCGGTTTCGATCTCGATATCGTGCCAGCTGATCTTGCCACGCCAGCCCGTTTTGATGGCTTTGAGAAATGCCTCCTTAGCCGCGAATCTGCCTGCATACGACTGGGCGGCCGCGGCTCCTTTGCTCTCGCAGTATTCCCGTTCGGCGTCGGTAAAGACGCGTTTGCCGAAACGCGGAGTTCTGGCGAGAGCCTCGCGGATGCGATAAACTTCAACAATGTCGATACCGATGGAAAGGATCATGGAAATGCCATCCGAAGAACAGATTCTAACCGATTCGGGCTTTTATTGGCGAGATAACGGTGTGGTAAAGGTACTTGTCTGCCGCCCCCTCGAAGACGCAGGGTTTGTCAACGGCTTTTCGACGCGGTTAGGCGGTATCTCCCAATTTCCAGCGGCCAGCCTGAATTTGGCAGGCTTTAATGAGGATGCCGCCGAGAACATCTATGAGAATCGACGCCGGTTCTTGTCCATTTTTCCTGCCGGGCTGGAGCTCGCTCTCGCATGGCAGGTCCACGGCGATTCTATTAGGCTTGTTCGGGGTGCAGACGACATAGGCGACTCGGACGATCGTGCAGACGCCGTGGTGAGCGATCTCGCGGGTGTCCTCTCGGCTGTAAAGACTGCGGATTGCGTCCCCGTGCTGATCGGCGACCCGCAAAGCGGCGCATACGCAGCGGTTCACGCCGGCTGGCGAGGAACCGTTCTCTCGATCGCGGCAAAGGCGGTCGCGGAGCTTGGCCGCGCATTCGGCAGCAGTCCCGATCATCTGATCGCGGCTATCGGACCAGCCGCGTGCGGGCGAAAATACGAGGTTGGGCAAGACGTGATCGACGATTTCCACGAAAACCTCGGAATCGAAAGCGGGGCTTACTTTACGCCGACCCGAGAGGGCCACGCGCTGGTCGATCTGCATAAGGCCAATCGAGATCAGCTCATTGCAGCAGGGCTCGAGGCGACGAATATCTTCACCGCCCCATTCTGCACCATGGAGAGGCCGGACCTCTTCTTCTCATACCGTTTAGAAAAGCAGAAGTTCGGCAAGACCGGGCGTTTGCTCTCGGTCATCGGACGTGCCTAGTCATTTTTGCGAAACGCAACCTCGGCCCGCGACGTAACATCACAAATAGGCGAGCATGCGGCATCTTTACCTAAAAATATTGGTCTTGATCGTTGTCCTTGTTTTCGGGACGGCGGTCTCGACGGTTGGCGCTGAACCGTGGCTCAGGATCGAGACGCCGAACTTCGAATTGATCGGCAACGCGGCGGAGAATGATATCCGCAATGTCGCGGGTAACCTGGAACGGTTTCGGACCGCCGTAGCCCGCCCGATCAACCCGGCAAATAAGGGCGACGGCACGAAGGTCCGGGTATTGGTCCTTCGCGACGCTGCGTCATTCAACCCTTTTAAGCCAAAGCTTGCCGACGGCAGGCCGGACGAGATCGCGACGGGCTTCTTTCAGGCGGGCGAAGACGCGAGCTATATAGCCGTCTCGGCCGACGGCGGCGGCTTTGAGGCGATCTATCACGAATACACGCATTACCTGGTCAGCCGGCAGTTTCCCGGTGTCGAAATTCCCCCGTGGATCAACGAAGGGCTGGCCGAGTACCTTCAATCGTATAGCGTTTTGGACGCCTCAACGGTCGAATTCGGCCGGCCGCAGATGCAGCACCTCAGGCTCTTGAGACAATCGCCGTTGATGGCGTGGGATACGTTCTTTAAGTTAGACACATTTTCACTTTCGCAGTCGGGCAAGCATTCGCGAGGCGTCTTTTACGCCCAGGCATGGGCTCTGATGAGCTTTCTGATCAACCGTCAGCAAAACGCCGCGGACCTTGGCTCGCTGATCCAGAGGCTTTCCGCGTCACCGGCGGGGCGGATCTCGGGGCTCGACTTCGCGACACTAGATAAGGGCGTCAAGGACCTGATCGCACAATCGGACCAGGCGTTTGTTCGCAGCCGTTTTCCGAGCGAGCTGGTGCAGATCGCCGGAACCTCGGCGGCACTCTCCGAGCCTTTGAAGTACGCCTATCTGGGTGAGCTATTGTATCTTCTAAAGGATCCGGCAGCTGATGGCTATCTCAGCCAGGCACTGGCAATGGAGCCGGAACTTCCTTTGGCGAATGCGACCCTCGGCCTTTTGCGGCTTCGGGAGCGAAAGTTTGACGACGCAAAACGGTATTTCGAAAAGGCGGCGGTCCCTGCCCAGAGGAATTACCGGGTCTACTACTACCTCGCTTATCTCATCAGCCGCGAATACGCCGACGAAGTTGGCGGTATCTCGGATATCTCGGACCAGGCCGCTCAAAAGATGCGTGACTATCTTGCCCTTGCACTCGAGCGAAAGCCTGACCTCGCCGAGGCCCACCGATTGATCGCCGTCGTGGGCCTGGTCACCGGCGTCGGCATCGAAGCATCGCTCGCCTCGGCACAGCGAGCGGCGGCACTCGAGCCGACAAAGGCCGAGCACGTCCTGCTTTTCGCAAGGCTGCTGCTTCGGCTGGAGCGGGTCGCCGAGGCGAAGGCCGCGGCGGAACGCGTCGCCCGTATGAAGCCCGACCGCGTGCAGAAGAAGGAAGCTGACGAGATCATTTCGATCGCGATTGAGATCGAGCGGAACCGCCAAGAACGGCGTGTAACGGTTTCGGTCGAAGCGGACGCACCGAAGTTGAAAATACTGAAATGGAAAGATCTCACGGCCGCCGAGATCGCAAAAATAGAGGAAGAAAGAGATCTGAGCAATCTGAATCTGCTGCTCGACCGGCCCGGGCCCGCG
>CAYSMU010000204.1:0-6105 GCA_964432145.1 uncultured Chloracidobacterium sp. | reverse complement strand
ATGATCCCAAAGCGCGGGTCTGATAGCTGCCTTTCATACTCACGCAGAAACCTCTCCTCGGGCGCAAGAAGTTTCATCATCACATTTTTGTTCCGTTGCAGTCCTTCCGCGCCGGCTCGATAATATTCAGGATCCTTCGCGACTCCAGGAAGACTTCGGTCAAGCTGTATCGGGTTTGCTACAGTACTTTGCCCAGCCGCAATTGAGCAGGAAGATATCAAAACCAAATAATGTAACAGAAGTTTCTTCACAGTTTCTTCAGAGTTTCTTCCGAAGCGCCTCGTTGACAATCTTCGGATTCGCCTTCCCTTGCGACGCCTTCATCACCTGGCCGACAAAGAAGCCAAAGAGTACGTCTTTACCGCCGCGAAACGCCTCGACCTGAGCCGGATTGGCGGCGATTATCTCATCGACTATGGCCTCGATCGCACCGGAATCGGAGACTTGCTCAAATCCCTTTTCGCGAATGATCTCCGGCGCGGGTTTGCCCGTCGCGAACATCTCGGCCAGCACCTCTTTTGCCTGATTATTGTTGATCTTGCCCGACTCGACCGTCGTGATGAGTTCCGCCAGGTCCTCGGCCGTCACGAGATTCTCGCCTATAGACCGGCCTGAATTATTAAGTTCCTTTGTAAGCTCGCCGAGGATCCAGTTAGCCGCGACCTTCGGGTTTGCGGTGATGCGAGCCGTCGTTTCAAAGTACTCCGCCAAGTCGCGGTCCGAGGTCAACTGAGCCGCCTCAGGGAAAGCAAGACCATATGTATCGGCGAACCGTTTGCGCATGACATCGGGCAGCTCGGGCATCGTAGCCTTCACGCCGTTAATAAAGTCTGCCGATACACGCAGCGGCTGTAGGTCGGGCTCGGGGAAATAGCGGTAATCGTGTGCGTCTTCTTTGGAGCGCATGACTCGCGTGCGGTTGTTCTTTTCGTCCCACAGCCGCGTTTCCTGATTGACGCCTTCTCCGGTCTCATGCGCCTCGATCTGACGTTCGATCTCGAATTCGATCGCCTTTTGCATGAACCGGACGGAGTTCAGGTTTTTTAGCTCGACCTTATTCCTGAATTCGGTCTCACCGACCTTTCGTACCGAGACGTTCGCCTCGCAGCGAAGATTTCCCTTCTCCATATCGGCTTCGCTCGCGCCGACCCAGCGCAGAGCGTGACGTACGTGATTTACGTAATCGAACGCCTGCCACGAGGTGCGAAAATCTGGTGCCGTGACGATCTCGCCGAGCGGGGTGCCGGCTCGATTGAGATCGACATAGGAGTATTTATCGGTGTCGGGCAGTCCCTCGTGCACGTTCTTGCCCGCATCTTCCTCGAGGTGCATTCGCTGAATGTGGATCGTCAAAGGCTGCCACTCGACCGGCCGCCCGTGCTCGTCACGCTCGGCGGTCATGATCGTGAGCTGTCCGTTTGCCGAGAAGGGCTTGTCATACTGCGAGATCTGATAACCCTTGGGCAGATCGGGATAAAAGTAGTTCTTACGCGAGAAGATGGACGTTTCCTGGATCGCGAGGCCAAGCGACAACGCTGCTCTCGCTGCTAATTCGACAACCCTCTTGTTCAGTACCGGCAACGCCCCGGGCAATCCCAAACACGTCGGACAGGTATTCGAATTCGGCTCGCCGCCTGTCTCGACCGCGCACGAGCAGAATATCTTGCTCTCGGTCGCAAGCTGCGTGTGTATCTCCATGCCGATAACGGCTTCCCAACCTTCTTTCATAAATTATCTTCTTGGTCTGACAAACAGCGGTTGCGGCCGCGTTGCAGGTCCGGTCGGCCAAAACTGTCCGCCCGCGTAATAGCCCGCCTGACGGGGCACGGCCACGTAACGGGACTGATAGCGGTAACGACGGCCGCCCACCCAATAATATTGCGGCCAGTAGTCGGACGCGATCCCGGGGTTTGCCGTCGTATAGACGATCGTGTTTTCGGCTCTCGACCGCCGCTCGAGTACGTAACGTTCCTGTTCGAGGCGTTCGCGCTCAAGCCTTTCGGCACGAAGTCTTGCGCTCAACTCGGCGGACGCTTTCGCCGATTCGGCATTGCGTCGGGCCATTTCCTCGGGTGACGCAAATCCCAAACGTGCATAATTCTCACGCAGATCTGCCTCAGCCTTGACCCGCTTATCACGATATTTTTCAAGGTCCTGGTTCGTTACGGTCCTGGCCTGTGCCGAAACATAAACAGCCGCCGCAATCATAAAGCAGAAACTAAAAATCAGTTTTTTCTCCATGGTCTGACCTCTCTTTTGACCTATGATAACATGTCTCGATTGCACGCAGTTGGCCAGAGAGATCATAGAGGGTAGATTAGATCGCTTTTTCTCCTTTTCGTCTCTTCCCCTTTTCCCTTTTTCACTCTTTCCCTTTTTCACTTTTCCCCCTGTTCAATGTTCAATTTGTTCATCGAGTAAACCTTCAAAAACAGGCGTATTTTCGCGATTTTGCGAATATAACGTTCGGTCGGTATGACCCCGGTATGACCAGGGTCGTACCGGGGTCATACCGCCGATCGAGGCGAAGGCATGCCGCGCGTGCATTTGGTCATACCCCGGTCGTACCCGGGGAATACCCCGGTAATCCATGGTACAAGACCGCGGATGGGATCGGGATGGAGTAAGGAATTTCAACCACAGATTGACACAGATGGACACGGATAAACGTTTTCTTTGCCTTATTTGCCACAGAGATCTAAGAGGGCAGTAAAATAGGTCGCATTTTCACATTTTCACTTTTTCCCTTTTTCACTCTTTCCCTTTTCCCCTTTTCCCCTTTTCTCCGTCGCATCTTTGCACAATACAGGCCCGAATGGAATACCAAACCGCCGATAAGGTCGCATAATGCCGATGGAACGCGGGGTATTTAACTTCACGTTAAAGACGCCAAGGCGGATTTTTGCGGTTATTGCCGGCGTGGAAAAGGCAGATCTTGTTGCCGTTCGGGTCTTTTAGATAGGCTTGCCGCCAAAGCCAGGGCCGGTCGGTCGGATCTTCATCGAAAGCGAGGCCGAGTTTTTTGAGGCGATCAACTTCTGCATCCAGGTTTTCGCATTCGAAGTAGAGGACAATGTCTTGGGTGGACACACTCCCTACCGGTCGTTTTTCTGCCTCGTGGACTGACAGCGTCGATTGGCCGTCGGGACACTCAAGGCGGGCATATCGCGGCAGGGAATCGACAATACGGCGAAGACCGAGTTTCTCAAAGAATTCGACGGTCTCGACGGTCTTTTGTGAATAGATGGTTACCTGATTGAGGTTCATAGTCGGAACCACCTGCGGTAGCGGGTGGTTGTAGATTCTCCAGGTTCATCTCCGAAGGCACAGCACGGTCGGTATTCCGATCGTCGTGGCAGCTTGAGTTAAACCACCCGCTACCGCAGGTGGTTCTGACTACTTTAGCAACGCGAGAGTTTTCTGTGCGTCCGCGACGAATTTGCTCTCAGGATATTTCTCAACGACGGTCGAGAGATAGGCGATCGCGTCTGCACGCAGCTTTTCAGGCGCGAACTTCTCTTTTTCCTTTTCGGACTTAAGATCGACCTTCTGCTTGCCTTTGCCCTGGGCAAGGTAATAGCTGCTCATGCCGGCGAGATAGAGGAACTCGTCGATCTGCGAGAATTCGGGATACGCGGCATACGTTTCCTCAAAACGTAGCAATACCTGTTTGTACGCCCTTTTGAGCGGAGTGAATGCCTGCCGGGCGACGTCGAGATTGTGCTTGGCGTCCTGCTCCATCACCGGGTCGCGATCGACCGCGGGCGTGACGTTGCGCTGTGCTGTAATAATCGTCGAACCAAGAAAAATCAGGGCCATCGAGATTATCAGCGCTCTGAAATTAAATAATTTCATACTTCCCTAGGATGTTGCCACGGTGCTAACAGTTTACCGGACCAATCAACAGTCTGACTTGAAAAAAGGGGAGAAAAGGTCAGAAGACCCGTCGCTTCGTTCTTACGCTTTACGCCTATGGCGTGAGTTTCTTTCGGTTTCGGGGAGATGGCGGTTGTTTCATCTCGTACTTCGCCAATAGATTTTCGACTTTTAACAACAATTTTTCCCTCTCGTGAGCTTCATTCTCACGAAGACGTTCCAACTCCATTGCAAGTTGCTGGATGCCTAAAGCAAGGTCGTTGTGGCGGTTTCGTAGATCCTTCAACTCGTCATTGTTTCGCCGGCCAAGCTCCGAAAAGTACGCTAGATCGCGGAAGATCTGGGTCAATTCCTTGATCATCACTTAAGTACCAAGTCGATCTAAAGCTTTTTTCATTTGTGCGAAAGACCTGTCATTTCGCTTACGAAGCTTTACAAGTTGTTTCTCGGATTCGCGCGCTAACCTCGCATTTTCACTGATCTTGTCAATCAGCCTTGAAATTTCGTCCGTCAACATCGTGACCGTGGGCTTTCGAGCTTGTCTGGCTATTGCATTGGCCATACTAAAGGGTACCTCTCGTTCCTATGATGCATACTTTCCAATAATGGCGTCAAGTTTCCTCGCCGTCTCTTCAGGCCAAAGGTCGGGTGCCGTGAAGATCGCCGATCTGATCGCATCGCGATACTGATTGGGCGTTTGCTTCGCGGCGACTCTTTTGACGGCGTCTTTCAAGACTAATTGAGCATTGCGAACATTCTTATTCAAATATTCGACGACCATGTCGATGGTGACCGCGTCGTGGGCTTCGTGCCAGCAGTCGTAATCGGTGACAAGGGCGAGTGTCGCATAGGCGATCTCGGCCTCGCGGGCGAGCTTCGCCTCTTGGAGGTTGGTCATGCCGATCACGTCCATGCCCCACTGGCGATAGACATTAGACTCGGCCTTGGTCGAGAACGCCGGGCCCTCCATACAGATGTACGTGCCGCCGCGATGTGTCGTGACGCCTACCTCGCGGCACGAGGCCTCGAGAATGTCGCCGAGTTCATCGCAGACCGGATGTGCAAACGTGACGTGGGCGACAATGCCGTTACCGAAGAAAGTCGATTCGTGGGCACGGGCTCGGGTGCGGTCAAAGAACTGGTCCGGGATCAGAAAATCGGTCGGTGCGTACTGCTCCTGCAGGCTGCCGACGGCCGAGACGGATAGAATGTACTCGACGCCGAGCATCTTCATCGCGTAGATGTTCGCCCGAAAGGGAAGCTCGCTTGGCGTGAGCTTGTGGCCGCGTCCGTGACGCGGGAGAAAAGCGACCGTTACGCCGTCCAATTCACCGACGATGAACGAGTCCGAAGGCTTGCCGAAAGGCGTCTCGACGGGGACTTCCCGCACATTTTCAACTTCCGGCATTTGGTAAAGACCGCTGCCGCCAATTATTCCGATAATTACTTTTTCCATTAGATTCTGTCTATTTGATAGATTCGGCCTTTCCTTCAGCACACTTCCCTTCTTCTACAAACTTCTTGAGTTCGCCCTTATCCCGCTTCGCGAGCAGATCGTCCAGTGCCTGAAATTTGTTTTTTGGCTTCTCTTTCAGAATATTTTCATATGCCCTAAGCATACTTTCCATGCCAGCCAATTGCGCTAAATTATCGTCTTTTGCTTTATCGGGATTGGACAGTTTGAACGCCGCCATTGCTATTGTGTATTGAGCCAGCAACTCGCTTGAACTCTTGTTTTTCTTGTCCATTACTGCGGAAAGGATCTGCGAACAGATCGTAACGCTGACGTCGTCCGTTTCAATGACATATCGCATCGCCCACGATCGAAAATCCTTCGCCCTATCCTGAATTGGCTGGGCTTCCAGTATTTGCGACGCTTTAATGAGTGTTTCCTTGTCGCCGGGACTATTTTGGGCGAAAATGAACTGAGCGGTCAAAAATACTAAACACAATGCGGGAAGAATTGTTATCTTTTTCATTTTACTCCTCTGAAATTGTTTGCGATCAAGCAAAAACAAGCCGACCGTTTGGTTCAGGTATTGCCCGGCCGATCGATCTTGTAGTTTCCATCCATTCTTCAATAATAACTTCGGCGTTCGCGAGTGCTTCTTGATAGGTACTGCCATCCGACATACATCCGGGCAGCTCCGGAACCTCTGCAACATACGCGTCGTCGTCCGCACTCCAGTAGATAATGATCTCGTATTTACTCATCGCTGACTCGTAATC
>CAYSMU010000203.1:0-6138 GCA_964432145.1 uncultured Chloracidobacterium sp. | reverse complement strand
GGATCGGCCGCGGCCGAAACAGGTGCCACAGTTCCAGCCCGAACGCGGCACCGTGAATGCCGTGCCCGAAAGCTGCTCAGCATATAGTCCGAGCGGCGCCTTTTGCGGTGAATTACGGCCAACCGGCAACGCCCCTTCGATTACCTCGGTTGCAAATTCGTTCCCAAATCCGGTTTGATAGGTGAGCTTCATAGAACAATTAACCACAGATTAACATAGATAGACATAGATACATTTTCTCTCACACGTCTTGGATATGGACCGTCTCGTGGTGCCAAGTTTAGAAAGTTCGATCCAACAATTTCGACTTGCTCGAATATAGTTTCACGACCAGTTCCCCAAATAGCGTGTTTGCCCACGCGAACCATTTGCGTGTGAACCTTGTCGGATCGTCCGGATCGAAAGATTCGTGCATAAATCCGGTGCCGGCATGTGTTCGCTTGATCGTCGCCAGGCATTTCGCGACTTCGGCATCATCGCTTGATGTCATTGCTCGCATTATAAGGCCTATATGCCAGATCGAGCGTTTACCAGTGTGCGGACTGCCGATACCTTCGGCCGCCTTGCCGCGAGCGAAATAGGGGTTTGAGTCACTTAATGCAAAGGCACGCGTATTCCGATAAATTGGGTTCGAAACCGGCACGAAGCCGATGTACGGGATCGATATCAGATTCGGAACATTGGCATCATCGATCAATAGATGATTGCCATAACCGTCGACTTCGTAGGCGAAGATCTTGCCGAAGACCTTATGCTCAACGACCGCAATTTTCATGATTGCGCGTTCGACCTCAGCTGCCATAGTGCGGCATTCGGCCGCAGACTCTCTATCCTTGATGACTAAGTCAAAGATCTCGGCCAGGTGTCGCAGTTCGACGACTGCGAACATATTCGACGGTATCAGGAACGGAAAGATCGTCGAATCATCAGACGGACGGAACGCCGACCGGATCAGCCCGCATGGTTTGACGGGATATCCGTCACCCTGAAACGGCGGTGCATCGAACATATCTGTCGTCCGGCGGATAAAACGATAACTGCTCGGACCGTCCTTTAACTGTTCCGTCCTGAACGTCTTAACGATGGTCCGCATCGCACTATGCCACTCGGCATCGAAAGGCGACGAGTCACCAGTGGTCTTCCAGTATTGATGCGAAAGGCGGATCGCATAACAAAGTGAATCAACCTCCCACTTGCGTTCATGGACGCCGGGTTTGTTTTTTGGGAGATCGTCCCAGCCTTTGCCGTTCGGATCCTTGAGAAACGCGTTTGCGTAAGGATCGAGTAAGATGCAGTATGCGTGGCGATGGATGAGCCCACGGATCATCAGCCGCAGCGTTTCGTCAGTTTTAGCCAGCGGCAGATACGGTATAACCTGTGCGGTCGAGTCGCGCAGCCAAAGAGCGTCGATATCGCCAGTAATAACAAAGCTGTCCGGCTTGCTGTTGCGTGTACCGGTAAAAACCGTCGTGTCGAGCGTATTCGGATAGCAGTTTTCAAAGAGCCACGCGAGTTCGGGGTCTTTGATCCGGCTCTTTATCGAGGAGACGGTTTGCTCAACAGCGGCGCTTGTGAAATTCCGTTCGCCGAGCGGCGGTCGTCTGCTGATGAAATCGGCGGCGTGTGAAAATGCCCGCGTGTCCGTCAGGGCCATGAGTCCGGCAACCGATGTGCTTTTTATGAATTTCCGTCTTTGCATTGCCGAGTCGATCCAAGCTTGTTACGGCTTGTCCAGCCGCATCTTACAGATATCCAGCCCGGGCCCAAACCCGTCGGGCGTATGCTCGGTGGTCGTGAAGCCGAATTTTCGGTAAAACCTTCGGTATGCTGAGATGAACTGATAACCAAAGGAAGACTGCCGAATGCCTCTCGTGCCTTTCTAATACGAAACTCGGTTAATGACTTGCCAAGCCCTGTACCCAAATGGTCGGCCCTGATCATTCCCCAGCAAAGCGAGACCGTACCGTCTTCGTTTAGCGCAACGCCTCCAGAGCCGACGACCTTGCTGTCGATCTCCAGCACGTAATAATTTTCAGCGCCCGAATTAAGAAATTGCCGCAATCCTGGCTCTTCACCGGGTACGAAGTAATTCGGAATGTTAGAGCGAAAAACAGCGACAACATCTTCCAGGTCTTCTGGCACGTAAAGTCTCAACTCGACGCGACTCATTACAGATTGCCGCGCCTTCGCTGTTCTTCCTCTATAGATACGAAGAGCGCCTTGAAATTGCCTTTACCAAAGCCTTTGCATCCTTTGCGCTGTAGGATCTCATAGAAAACCGTTGGACGATCTTCGACCGGCTTGGTAAAGATCTGAAGAAGGTAGCCTTCGTCATCGCGGTCGACCAGAATTCCGAGCCGTTTGAGATCGTCGATGTTCTCATCTATCTCACCGACGCGGCTCGGGAGTTCCTCATAATACGTATCAGGTACCCGGAGGAATTCGACCCCGTTTGCCTGAAGCTTCGCCACAGTGTCCATTACGTCTCGACAAAGCAAAGCGACGTGTTGGGCTCCGGCTGAGCGGTAAAAATCAATGTATTCCTGGATCTGCGATTTGCCGCCCTTGCCCTCGGCGGGCTCGTTGATCGGGAACTTGATATTGTGCTGACCGTCCGACATAACAATAGACATCAGTGCCGAATACTCGGTCGAGATGTCCTTGTCGTCAAAGGTAATATAGCGGAAAAACCCAAGGACGTCGCGATAGAAATCGCACCAGTGATTCATCTTGCCCAACTCTACGTTACCGACGATGTGATCGACGATCATCAGCCCGACGCCATCGCCCTCGACCTTTTGCGAGACAAAGCCCGGAAGAAACGGGCCCGAGTAATTGTGGCCGTTGTTGGTGTTGTAAGAGATAAAAGAGTGGATCGTGTCGCCGTATGTTGCGATCGCGGCCTTGCGGACGCTGCCGTTCTCGTCCTGCCAGTCATGCGGCTCGATCACCGACGTCGCACCTCGTTTTACCGCTTCATTGAACGCGAGATCGGCATCCTCAACGTAAAATGCAATGTCCTTTACTCCATCGCCGTGCTTTTTGATGTGCTCAGCGGCAGGATGTTCCGGCCCCATGGGGGCAGTTAGAACGAAATTGATATTGCCCTGACGCATGACATAGCTCGTTGTCGTGCGACTGCCGGTTTCTAGGCCCGAATAGGCATGACGTGAAAACCCGAACGCCTTGCGGTAATAAAACTCCGCCTGCTTCGCATTGCCGACGTAAAACTCAACGTGATGTATCTTCTTCAGTCCTAATGGATTTTGCGTAGTCATGTCCAATTTCCTAATTTAATTCTTGCGCCAAAATATGAACGCGTTATCAAGCTTTTCCATCCCGATCTTCGGGTAATATTCGATCGCCTCGGGAACCGACAGCAGCAAGACCATCGATTCGTCGCCTGCCGCTTCGCGTGTCATTTCAACTAGTTTGCGTCCGACACCTGCTCGCTGATAATCAGAAAGCACCGCCAGGTCTGCAAGATAACAACTCCACGCGCCGTCAGTTATCGAACGGGAAACACCTATGAGCCTACCGTTTTCCCATGCACTAACGACGAGATCAGAACCCGCAAACATTCTTTCAATTCTATCCGCGTCGTCGATCGGCCGCGGTAATCCCGAGTCGCGATAAAGTTCAATAATATCGGCCAGTTTGACGGGCTCGTTCAACTTATATTCGATCATCTATCTCGAACCAAATGTTTCAATATACTTCCTTGTCACCTCTTTCAGCTCCGCATACGACGGAATGACGTACAGCACAGGCTGCATGTCGCTGTAGGTATATTCGTGATTGATCACCGTTTCGAGGTCGAATGGTCGTCGCTCTACTTTGTCTGAAAATGCGTGCTCCAGCTCGCCAAATGATGAAAGCAATCCGGCACCGTATGCCTTTATCGAACCTTCATGCTCGACCAGGCCGAATTCGACGGTGAACCAGTAGAGCCGGCCGAGTTCCTCGAGCTGTTTATCGTTCGCGATACGCGCACCATGGCCGATGAACTGCGAAAAGTCCGCAAAATTGGGATTCGTGAACATCGGGATGTGACCGATCGCTTCGTGCACTATGTCGGGCTCAGGAGTATATGCCGGCTGCGAATGATGGCGAATGTACTGGGTGCAGAGCATTACGCGGTACGACAGCCACGACAGAAAGCCACGCGTTTCGACTAGGCCTTCGATCGGTGCTAGCCGAAATCCGGTTAGTTCTTTCAGTCGGCGGTTCATCTCAGACAATTGCGGGATCTGGTCTGTACGGATACCGAGATCTTTCTTTGCACGCAGGTAAAAGGGCGACGCGTATTTTTGCTGAAGTTCTTCCAGTTCCTCCGCAACGTAACGCCAGACCCTTTGCTCGCGGGCGTTGTAATCGACATCCGTTATTACGCCCGTTTCACGAAAATGCTTTGCGCACGAAGCAATATAGTCGCGGCGTGCACGATATTCAGCATCGTTTGCCCCGGGATGGTCAATATGAAGCTCATTGATATTCTCGAACTTCAGGTCCCGAAACTCGGGCAGGTCTTCGTCCGATACGCGGAAATTCTCGATCGCGAGATCGGCTTCAGCATTGGCGGAAAGTGTGTCGGTTAACATTATCGCTGCGGCTCCTGACATAGTGATGCGGCCTCGGAATGTCTGGTTATCTATTAAATAGATAATACTAATGGAAACGATCATGAGATAGAATGGTTATTGTAAATAAATTAGCTCAGACGGCTTCAGATCATTAGTTTATGTAGCGAGATTAGCTAATATTATTCAGCGTGGTAGAATTTTTGCGAATGATCGACGAAATCGACAGAAAGATACTGATCGAAATGCAGGAGGACGCTCGGATCAGTTACGCTGAGCTTGGTCGTCGCGTCGGGCTTACAACCCCCGCAGTGATCGAGCGTGTTCACAAACTGGAGGATGCCGGGATTATTACCGGCTTTCGTGCCGAGATCGACCCGGGAAAAGTGGGACTGCCGATACTCGCCTTTGTTCGGATGGCGATCACCGGTGTGGACTACAGCCACATCGTAGAAGTGGCCGTGGAATCGGCCGAAGTGCTCGAATGTCACCGCGGCACAGGCGGCGATTCGTTCATTATGAAGATCGCGGTTCGTTCGGTCGAGCATCTGCAGGAGGTGATCGACCGACTGGTGCCCTACGGGATGACGACGACAACGATCGTTTTGTCGTCACCAGTGAAACGTCGGGTGATCGAGGTCTAACGCCAGTTTCCGATCAGGGTGAAGCCTGACCAATAGTATGGATGGGCAAAGGTTTTCTCTTCCCGCATTTTCATTTGAGCACGCTGTAATGCCTCTGCCTTTGTAATCTGCAAACCGTCCCTTTTAGTCCTGTAAAAACTGCTCATTAAGGCCGCGGTGCTTTCATCATAGACTGACCAGAGAGTTGCCAGCACAGCCTTGCCACTTTTTGCCTGGATCGCCTCGGCGAGCGAATCGACCTCGATGCCATTCGACGCTGTGGCGAGAGCGGTGTTGCAGGCGGAGAGTGTGACCAATTCGACGTCGCGGAAATCGATCTGCGCGGAGCCGCTCAATTCCTCGAGCGATAAGAGCTTGGCGTTTCCGAGAAAGAGAAAGGACGTCGACCAATTGCCGCCAAGGCGAAAATGGCTGGCCAGGTGGATAACGGTAAATCGCCGTTTGCCGTTGGCATTCTTGCTTTGAAGCGAATCGGTCAGATTCTTCATCGTGAAATCGGCGTCGAGAAAACGTTTGCCCTCAAGAATGCCGGTCTCGTTCGGGTCACCTTCGTCGCGTACGATCGCGATCAATTCCTTCTTGGTTCCGGGCAAAGCATCAACCTTTATTAATTGATCAGGTTGGTCGGGATATGTGACATTTTGCTCCTCTGAGAGACCCATGCCGAGCGCTTTCCAATCGGTGTTTTGTGTGGTCAAACGTTCACGGGTTCGCGGCGTAACAGTGACGTTTTGATAGCGTTCGACGAGATACGTCTTACCATCCGGTGAGAGGGCGGCGATCGGGACGTAGCGGAGAGTGCCGTCGAGCGACCAGACGAGAGTTTTAGCTCCGGCAGCCGCGAGGCTTTTCTCGATCGGTTTTACAAGGATGTCGTAAAGCTCTTTACCAAGCGGCCGTGGATCTGCTTGTGT
>CAYSMU010000202.1:0-6152 GCA_964432145.1 uncultured Chloracidobacterium sp. | reverse complement strand
TGATCGCGTTCCTGTTCGCAAGGCTGAAGGTCATCAATGCAGACCACGCCGCTAAGGCGTCGCTGCTATCGGGTGCTATCTACCTAAGCGGGGGCATCATCGGTACTCTGCACCACCTTTACTTTGCGGGTACGCCGACGATCGCGTTGGCATTCGGATCGGTCTTTAGTGCACTCGAGATCGTGCCGCTCGTATTCGTCGGATACGAGGCGTTCGAGAACATCCGTCATTCCAAGGTGCGTCCGTGGCTCGCCCAGTACAAGTGGGTGGTCTATTTCTTTGTGGCGGTGGCGTTCTGGAACCTCGTTGGCGCGGGTATTTTCGGGTTTATGATCAATCCGCCCATCGCGCTTTACTATATGCAGGGTTTGAACACGACTGCCGTCCATGCTCACGGAGCACTTTACGGTGTGTATGGAACGCTCGGACTCGCCCTTCTGCTTTTTTGTATGCGTGCAATGCAGCCGGAACGTGAGTGGAACACGAAGTTGCTGAGCTTCGCCTTTTGGGCGATAAACATCGGTATGTTAATGGAGTTGCTTCTCAGCTTGCTTCCGATCGGCCTGATGCAGACATATCAATCTGTCTCGGAGGGTTATTGGTCGGCCCGAAGCCCTGAATTCATGCAAACGAGCATTATGCAGACACTGCGTTGGATGCGAATGTTGGGCGATACCGTTTTTGGGATCGGAGCGTTTGCATTCGTTTGGTTTGCTATCAATTTGATGGTAACGAAAGGCAGGAGTGTCGTGACTCAGGCGACGGAAGTTGCCGAATAAACGGTTAATTGACAGCGGCCCGGCGAATGTCGGGCCGCTATTTCTTCACTTTAGAAAAACTGCTCCGCCAAAAGTCACTAGCAGGATCACGCTGACGAATGCATTCGTGGTAAAAAACGCGGCATTCATTTTGCTTAGGTCATTAGCTTTCACAAGCGTGTGCTGATAGATGAGCAGTACTCCTACCGCGATGACGCCCGCAAGTGCCAGCCAACCTAAGCCCGTAACAAAATATAGCAATACCAACACGATAAACGCCTGAAAGTGAAAAAGCCGCGCTATCCGCAGCGAGTTCTTAATACCGAACCGTGCCGGTATCGACCGAAGTCCTGCCTTACGGTCAAATTCAAAATCCTGACAGGCATAAAGCACATCAAAGCCCGCGGTCCACATCAGTACGAGAACCGAAAGCAGGATCGGTATCTCGTCCATCAGGTCACCTTTTACTGCTATCCACGCGGCCGACGGCGATATCGCCAGTGCGAGGCCAAGGAAAATGTGAGCAAATGCCGTAAACCGTTTTGCATACGAATATCCAAGAACGCATATCAGGGCGACCGGAGAAAGAGCGAACGTGAGCCAGTTCAGCGAGTATGAAGCAAGCAGAAATATCCCGATCGACACGTAAAGAAACGCCCACGCGAATCCAACCGATAACCTGCCGGTGGGCAGTTCGCGGTTCGCGGTTCGCGGATTTTGAGCGTCGATATCGCGGTCGACGATCCGGTTAAAGGTCATTGCGGCCGAGCGTGCGCCGACCATTGCGACCGTGATCCATAAGATCTGCCGCCACGACGGTAGCCCATCGGCCGCCAACACCGCTCCTAAAAACGCGAACGGGAGGGCGAAGAGCGTGTGCTCGAACTTTATCATCTCGAGCGTTGTTTTTAACTTATGCAAGGCGGAACTCATTGGACGAACAAAACGAAGATTCTAGCACATCGTCTGACCGAACTGGCCAACGGCGGGCGGGGCCATTGCCATAATTTCCGCGACGAGCGTTAGAATCTAATGGTGCCCAGCGGAAAGACCCATGACGCCATTACATTGATCCTTACGGTGCCTGCAGCAATGGCGGCCTACGCGATCACCGGGAACATAACGGCATCCGCCACGGTAGGTGGGGCGTTTGCCTTCGGCGGGATAATGTTCGGGCCCGACCTCGATACGGTCTCACGCAATTATTCCCGTTGGTACTTTCTGCGCTTTTTGTGGCTGCCGTATAGGTGGTGCTTTAAGCATCGCTCGCGCTTCTCGCATGGCCTGATATTTGGAGCATTGCTGCGAGTGGTTTATTTTATGGGGCTTTCGACGCTCTTGGTTTACGCCGTCGCGGTCATATGGTCAAGCATAGCGGGCGGCAGGGCACCGGCCTTCAACGACCTTACCCATATGTGGCAAAAGATCGGCGAGGCCATACGAGCGAATCTCGGTGACAATTTCCTGCTCTTGATATTTTTCGGGTTGTGGTTTGGTGCAGCGAGTCACACCTTTACCGACATGGCCGGTTCGTTCATCAAGACCGGCCGGAGAGGAAAGTTCCTCTAGCCCTTACCGCCGCCCGTGCGTGCAGAGTGAAGCCGTTGGGCCTGACGCCGGACGGCATCTGGCACGTTTCGATTCTTTGACAATGCTACCAGATCGCGAAGCTGCAGCCGTGACATGATCGTCATGGAATTAGCAAGAGGCGTGCGCGGGTTTTTCGCGAGTGAGTGCATGATCGAATAACTCCGGGACCATTGCCGGTTCGAGGCGATCTGACGAAGAATATCTTCCGAAATAGATCTCATCGCAGCGATCGTCTCGACCTCCTGCTCTGTTATCCGTGGATTGTTTACTACCGCTGACGAAACCAGTCGGTTCGGGTCGCGGATCAGAATGTTGCGGGCTTCGCGGTCGCCCTTCATGCCGAGTTTGACGCGATCCTTGACGCCCATCTTCATGACGCGATTGATCATTGAGATGCGCTCACCGGGTATTTCTTCTTCTTCGGATTGCAACTCGCCGATGATCTTACTGATCGCCGCCTTACGCTGCTCTTCCGATTCCTCGTAGATCTCTTCGATGTATTCAAGGGCGAGCCATGAGTCGTCGGTTTCGCGGTCGGGTACCTCGATGTGCGAAGCGATGAACATCGCATCGTCGAGACTTAAGCCTGAGCCGTCGAGGTCGCCGGCGAATTCCGCTTGTTCAAGGAACTCGGCGGCTGCCTCATTACCTCGGGCGCGAAGCTCATTAGCGATCTGCTGAGCACCGCGTTCCTTTTCAAAGAACTCGCGCTTTATCTCCGCTGCCCGGCGTTCTGCCTCGGGTGTACGGTTTGAGTTGCCGATTATCGCGTCGATGATCGCTGGATTTTGGATCAGCAGTTGCTGATTGAGCGAGATCAACTCGAGGAGCGTACCGTTGCGCGTGGCCGAAGCGAGAGCGGTGATGGATCCGACCGGCGTCCGTGGATTAGTCACCACGGCCTCATGTACGCTCGCCGGCACATCTGCATGTCGGGCGTAATACTCAAGGACTAAAGGCGAAGCCTCGGCCGAACGCACTACGATCTCGACGTCGCCCGGCTGCTGGGACCGCAGGGTTTCTAATGCGTTTGTCCGCAACTCGCCATCCGACGACTTTGAGAAAAAGACCAGGATTTCAAGCAAGTCCGCCTGTGGGAGCGGCAGCAGGCCGCGAGAGGCGGCAGACTGGGCTGCACGCGGAGCGGTCCCCTCGACCACGGCCCTAACCACAGGATTGCTTGAGACGACGTTCTGACTCATAGAAGACGGAGAACTGACTCTATTGTTAGTATAAAAGGAATGACGGTACGGCGACTTCCGACCGGCAACATTTTAGCATAACGGAGAGTATTCTTGACTAACCCGACTGCTTAACATAGTTTAATTGTTGAACGCCTCGGCGTTTGGCTTCATTCATACCGCATTTCCGCATTTCAATAGTATCGACAATGGTTAAAGAAGAACTTAAAAAAAAGATATCTGGTAAAGACGCGCGCATCGGCGTGATCGGCCTGGGCTATGTCGGCCTGCCGCTGATAGTGGAGTTTTGCCTCAAGGGCTACGAGTCAATAGGATTTGAGGTCGATGAGAAAAAGACCTCAGAGATCAATGCCGGGCGATCATACATAGTCGATGTTACGAGCGACAACGTCAAAAAGTGCGTCGACGGGGGGAAACTGACAGCGACTACCGATTTCAGCAAGCTCAACTCGTGCGATGTAGTTATCATCTGCGTCCCGACGCCGCTCAGGAAGACCAAAGATCCTGATATGTCCTACATCCTTACGGCGGGCGGCGAGATCCAGAAGTACATGCGCCGCGGCCAGCTCATCATCCTCGAATCGACGACATATCCGGGAACTACTGATGAAGTGCTGCAGCCGATGTTCGAGGAGAAGGGCTTTAAGCTCGACGAAGATTTCCTGCTCGCGTTCTCGCCGGAGCGGGTCGATCCGGGCAATCCCCAGTTCCAGACGCACAATATCCCGAAGGTCGTCGGCGGATGTTCCCATGATTCGACCGAGGTGGCTGCGTTTCTGTATGGACAGATCGTCGGTCAGGTGCATCCGGTTTCCTCGGCACGAGTCGCCGAGGCGGCCAAGCTTTGGGAGAATACATTCCGGGCGATAAACATCGGCATGGCCAATGAGATGGCAAAGCTCTGCAACGCTCTCGGCATCGACACCTGGGAAGTAGTTCGCGCGGCGGCGACCAAGCCGTTCGGCTTTATGCCGTTCTATCCTGGTCCGGGCATTGGCGGCCATTGTATTCCGCTCGACCCGCACTATCTGTCGTGGAAGGCCCGTCAACACGGATTCGACTCGCAATTTATTTCGCTCGCGGAACAGGTCAACTCGACGATGCCTAATTACGTAGTCGAGCTCGCCACGGACGCGCTAAACGAAGAACGCAAAGCCGTCAACGGATCAAAGATCTTGATCCTCGGCGTCGCCTATAAGAAAGATATAGACGATATGCGCGAGTCGCCCGCGCTTTCGATCATCGATCTGCTGCGGGCGGACGGGGCTGACGTTTATTACCACGATCCGTTTGTCGAAGAGGTCACCTTCGATCACGCATACACGATCGGAGCCGGCGATCCGCTCTTCAATAAAGAGCTGACCGACGAACTAATACGAGAGTCCGATTGCGTGATCATCTGTACAGAACATTCGACGGTGGACTATGGCCGCGTTTGCGGACTCGCGAAGCTCGTGGTCGATACGAGAAACGCACTGTCACCCGAGATCCGCGACGCATGCAACGCGAGGGTTGTTAGACTCTGATGCTCAAGGTCCTCCTCATCGCCGGAGCACGGCCAAATTTCATGAAGATCGCGCCGATCTTCGCCGAGATGAAGCGGCGGCCGTCGGAGTTCGCTCCAATGATCGTCCACACGGGCCAGCATTACGACGCGGCGATGTCCGATGCGTTCTTTGACGATCTCGGAATGCCGAAGCCTGACATCTATCTCGGTGTCGGATCGGGCTCGCACGCGGTCCAGACGGCGAAGATCATGACCGAATTCGAACCGGTCGTGCTCGAACAAAAGCCCGATTGGGTGCTGGTCGTCGGCGATGTGAACTCGACGATCGCGTGTGCCCTCGTGTGCTCAAAACTCGGCATTAAGGTCGCTCACGTCGAGGCCGGACTCAGGTCCCGTGATCGTGCGATGCCAGAGGAGATAAATCGCATCCTGACCGACGCGATCTCGGATCTGCTGCTTACTACTTCGCAGGACGCCGACGAAAACCTTCGCCAGGAGGGAATTCCGGCTGAAAAGATCAGGTTTGTCGGCAACGTGATGATCGACTCTCTGCTCGACCATCTCAAGATCGCCGAGGGTTCGGTCGTGCGAGACGGCCTTAGCATTACAGAGGGCGAGTATGCCGTCGTCACGCTCCACAGGCCGTCGAACGTTGACGACCGTGAGGTTTTTGGCGGCATTCTCGACGCACTGTTGACGATCTCGGAAGAAGTTCCGATCGTTTTTCCCGCGCACCCGCGAACACGCGGAAAGATAGACGAATTTGGCTTTGCCGAGCGAATTAAATTGTCAAAGATCAAACTGATCGAGCCGCTCGGATATCTCGATTTCATGCGCTTGTATTCGGGAGCACGGCTTGTATTGACCGATTCGGGCGGCCTTCAGGAAGAGACCACCGTGCTCGGGATCCCATGCCTCACGCTCCGACACAATACTGAGCGTCCGATCACCGTCGAGATGGGTACAAACCTTCTCGTCGGTACAGATCCGGCAAGGATCAAGGACGCTGCATCGAACGTGTTGAACAGTCGGACCGATGAGGTGAATAGACGCACGCCGCCGCTCTGGGATGGAAACGCGGCGCAACGGATCTGT
>CAYSMU010000201.1:0-6158 GCA_964432145.1 uncultured Chloracidobacterium sp. | reverse complement strand
ACTCGTAAAGCTCTTTCTGATCCACCACTCCCCATTGCGATAAACCGCAACGTCCGTCTTGCCGTCTGCGTCGTAGTCGTCCGGCACAGGCATGTCGGAGAAAAGGCCCCAGCGGTAATAAATACCTTGCCCGTTCGAGCTCTGCTTTATGTACCAGACGCCCGACCTAAAGACCGCGAGGTCGGTCCTTCCGTCACCGTCATAATCGGCCTGGACGAACTTATCCGTCGGCAACCCCCACGAATCGTACGCCACCGTGCCGGTCGCACTCAGGTAGAAGTACCACCGCTGGTTCGACGGACGATACACGGCCAGATCATTCTTCAGGTCGCCGTCAAAGTCGCCCCGCATGCCCTTGTCTCCTGTCATACCCCACGGTAAGTAGGTGATCTCGCGACCGGGATTGTTTGCCGATCCGCGGAAGAAGAAATAGCTCTGTTGGCCAAATGCCGAATCACGGTATACTGCCGGATCCGCCTTCCCGTCGCCGTCCCAATCGCTGACAACGGTCGGATCGTCACCTGTCTGACCAAAATGTTCGATCCGAACTGTTCCCGTCGAACTCTCAAAGATATAGAACGCAGCCTGCGTAGCTACATCTTCACGCCATACGGCGATGTCGGTCTTGTCATCCCCGTCAAAGTCCGCCGGAACGGGCTTGTCGGTCGGAAGTCCCCACTGCACGCTGAGCGGTCCGCTCGTTGAACGGTTGATATACCACCTTCCCTCCGCCGAGCGGAAAACGGCGGGATCCGCCCTGCCATCACCGTCAAAGTCCGAGAATCCATGGTGGATCACAACCGTTGGCGTCGGCTCGACCGTCGGAGTTGCCGTAGGAGTTGCCGTTGGCGTTGCGGTCGGAGTGGCCGTCGGAGTCGCCGTTGGCGTAGCCGTAGGCGTTGCGGTCGGTGTGGCCGTTGGGGTTGCCGTCGGAGTAGAGGTCGGTGTAGCCGTCGGGGTTGCCGTCGGCGTAGCGGTCGGGGTAGCGGTCGGTGTTGGAGTCACGACCGCCGGTTGGACGATTACATTGGTCGTGTAGGTCTGGTCACCGCTCTCGCTGCCATTATTGTTTGCCTGTAGGCCGGCCGCGTAGAACGTCACCGGTCCGACATTAGTCGTCGGAGCGGTCCAGTTAAAAGTCCAGAGGGCTCCCCCTTGCTGATTTTGAAACGTGCCCGCGCTCGTCTGCTCTATATATCGCCGGCCATTCGCAGTCAGCGTTCTTGTGTTGGCATTCTGATTCACGAATGTACCTGCGGCGGTGGTTCCCGCAAGTGATGTCAGTTCAAATCCCCATCGCCTGCGTGTAGTATCAGCCGTTACATGCCTGACCTGTATCGAGTACGTTTGTCCCGGTGTATAACTGGCCGGGGCCGTTATCGTGAATTGGCCGCTGCCGGCTGTCGTGTTATGACAGTCGGTACAGGTGAGTTCTCCTGGGGCTCCGGTCTTTCCAGGATCCGGCCCTGAGATCGCGGCATGAGCCCTGCCGGACAGGCCTTTCCCGAAACTAAATGCCAAAATAGCCAGAAAGCAAAAGCCTAATAACACCGCGAGCTTGATCCTGTAAATATTTACCTTCATCACCTGTACCTCCTATGACGGGAAAACCTCGTTCGATGGCAGCCGATCTAATCGCAGATGTTCAACGTCTGAACCCGCGAACGTAAGCCATAACACCTCTGATCTGCTCGGGGCTCATGTTGCCCTTAAACGCGGGCATATCGCCGCTGCCGTTTGTGATCATTCGAATTCCCTTTGCGTCGCTTATGGAACTCTTGGTCAGGTCTCCGGCATGTGTCTGGCGGCCCTTCGCTGTTTGGCCGCGGCCGTCGTTACCATGACATCGGGCGCAGTTGGTCGCATAATCAGAGCCGGCATCAGGCAGTGCTTTTTCGCCTATCGATGCTGCCCTCGGAGCCATGTCTGCACGTGGGCCTGCGAATAACGATATGGCGATCGCGGCAGCCGCAATTGCTATGACCGCAGTAAGTTTTATTTGAGAAGCTTTAGTTACTTTCATCTGATCGTCTCTCCTTGTTTAGTTTGAAATCGCGTCGACTCGCGCGGTTTGGACAGGCCCGCCGCCAGACTCCGGCGTTAGCGAGCGTATCCACAGCACAAGTTCCTGCTTTTGGTCTTCGTTTAATTTGTTTTTGTAAGCCGGCATCTTTGAGCTCCGGCCAACCTTTTTGGGGTCCTCGATGATCGCGAGGATCATTTCGGGGGAAAGTTGGTCTTCTTCGCGAGTAGTAAGGCCGGTGAGTTCGGGGAACTTTTCCGTACCTTCTCCGCTCGCCCCGTGACATTTCGCACAATTGGCCGCGTAAGTCGACGGAATGGCCATGGGGAGTTGGGCCAGGGACGACGTTTGGACCATGTTCTCGCCAGAGACGGTTGTCGATTCTTCAGGTTTTGATACCTGCCGGAATTGCGGTCGAAAGATCGATGCACGGAACTTTGCCTCGCCGGCCTCCTGACGAGCCAATTGAGCCGAGATCTTCGGGTCGGACGTGTCCTGATAGAATGCAAGAGCTGTAAGCACTCCCGCGGTGCCGAACCCGACCGCAAAAACCACTCCTGAAGCAGCACGCATCGCGGGCAATCGCCTGCGGAGCGCGAGCGGCAAGGCGATCAGTCCGCCGATGATGGTCCCGGGGAATCCCATCGCCAACACAGCTGCTAGAGTTCCGTCGGTGTATTTCTGCAGTTCAAAGAGCCAGAGGAATTGCGGCCCCGGACGTGGCAAATAGGTCGAAGCTTCCGCCGCCTGCGGTCCGAACGGGGCCGGATACACCGCGGAGAAAACGGCGAGTCCGAGAAACACGACGCCTATCACGACGGCGTTGCGAGCGAACTGGCGCCATACCCATGCTGTTGCTTGTTTTGCAGCGCCATCTCTCTTTGAGCCAAAGATGAATATCCTCGCTGCCGCCGATGTCAGGATGAGTAGAGGTATCGCCCATGCGTGAAGTGCATAAAACCTTGAAAGTGTCAGAGTGGAGATCGCGTTGCCATCGAGCAGCCAGGTGCGGGCTGAGGCCCCGATAAGAGGCAAATTCCCGGCCAGGCTCGCGGCGATACTGACGCCGTTGAGAGCACGAGCATCCCACGGCAAAGCATATCCCGTCGCACTTGCTGCAAGAACTAACGAAAGGGCTACGATGGCAAATACCCAAGCCGTCTTGTTTGAAGCAAGAGCTCCGCGAATCATCATCTGCAGCAGGTGAATTGCCAGCACGATCGGTAAAAGAACCGATGAGTGATAATGAACAGACCGCAGCCACGCTCCGTCACGGATTGCAAGTTCCATGTACGCTACAGTCGTGTAGGCGTCGTTTGCCGAGGGCACATAGTGGAACGCCATTAGAACGCCGGTCACAAACTGCACCACTAACAGCAGGGCGACCACGCCGCTGGATGTTCGAGACCAGGCGGCAAGTCCGCTCGCCGGTTCATCCGATAAACGAGCGATTATCGAGTCGAGCTCGGTCTCTCGCGACAGCCAATCGCCAAAGCGCGGCCGTTCTATTGTTATTTCAGCTGCCATCTTTACGTCCTCTACACTTTGATCTGGAGTTTTCCGTCTTCGACCCGGGTTTCATATTCCGTAAGGTCTTTTGCCGCCGGCCCCGTGAGCCGCGAGCCCGAGTCGCTGAAATAGCTGTCGTGGCATGGACACAGGAATTTGCCTGACTCCCCCTCCCAAACGATGGGACAGCCCTCATGCGGGCAGACGGAGGACAGCACCTTGTTGTCGTGTTTCGGCAGGACAAACACGGTCTTGTCTTCGACCGTTTTTTGCCAGCCCGAACGGCAGGTCACGGCGATCGTCTTTTCGATCGGCTCCTCCCCCGTGAGCTCCGAAACGGCATCAAGTGTCGTCCAGTTGGCGGCAGCCGTCTCTTCGGCTATCGGATCCAACGAGTGCTTGGCGGCAAGTGTCATCGAAGCCCCGATCAACCCGAGCATGCCGATAGGGAGGATCGACAGAAATGTACGGCGATCTTCCTTGATGATCTCTGATTCTTTGTTTTCCATAGGTTTTGATCGTCAGGCGTGCGGGGCGGCCTGTATTTAGGTAGTCCTGGAAATGTTCGAAAAAATACAACAGTGCCAAACAAAATTGCTCAAAAAAAGAGCGGCCTTGAAGGCCGCTTTGGGGTTGGTTGAAATGAAGGACGGAACGGTTTTTCTTCTAGTGAGGAACGCTTAGAATGGTCGTTCGTAACCGCGCGTTAGTGATGGAGGGGAACTTCTTCGATCATAAGGGATTCGTCGTCGCTGGAGATCTTGAGACTGTAGATCCCAGGTTCAACCGGCTCGAATTCGAATTCGCCAAATTCGTTGAGCCGCGTGTGGACTGAAATGTCCTGTGACGCCAGCGTTATCGCCGCATTTCCGATCCCCGGGAGTACCTGGCCGGCCAGATGGCATTTATTTGCTACGAACTCGATGCGCAGATCAACGTCATAGCCGTCGACACGATATAGCATCTGACGAGAGTCAATGCCTGAATATCGTTCATTCAACGCGGTTGCCCAGTCGTCGAATACAAGGAAACCAAGTCCCGAGGCTCGCTTGATCGATTGTGTTTCGGCGATCGGACGACGGTTGTAAATGTTCAGGATGCGAGCGGTGGTCGCCTGCGGCACGTCTTCGAGCCCGTCCGGCGACACGTACGCGAAGAACTCGGCAAGACGCCGAAATTCGGACGAGCAAGTAGTACACTCACCAAGATGCTCCGCGACGTCATCGGTCAGATGTACGGCATTTCCACTCTCAAACTTGTCTACGAGTTTCTCGAACTCAATATGTTTCATACGATCATCCGGAGAAGTTACCGGTTTCAATAGTTAAGTCAATTTGACCGCAGCTAAAATACATCTCCCGAATGTTATTCCGGAATAAGTTTAAGCAATTTCTGCAGACACCGAGCCCGCGTTGGGCCAATGCTGCCCAACGGAATGTCCAGAGTCTCGGCAATTTCCGCATATGGAACCTTATCGGCCTCCAAATACAGCATCATCAGCAGCCGGCGGCACCGAACGTCGATCTCAGTAAATGCCGACTCGATCTGTGCCGCCCGTTCAAGCCGGATCAGTGCGTCGTCAGCGAGCGGCGACTTATCCGCGATCTCGAACGCCGGATCGTTGTCATCGTCATCGATCGATCGCGGGCGTCCCCGCGTCTCTTTGGAGATAAGGTGGATGGTTTTGTGCTTGGCCGTAGTGATAAGCCACGCCCTGAGAAATTCGGGCTTCTCGATCTGATCGAGTTTTACGTAGAGTGTCGTGAAAACCTCCTGGAGCACGTCCGACGCAAGGTCGCGCCCAAGTCCCGCCCGTCTCGGGATCGAATAAAGGAGGTTCTGATACTTGTAAGTTATCGCTTCCCAGGCAGATTCGTCGCCACTACGACAGGCTTTGACCAATTCTTCGTCGGAACGCTTCATTAACTTTTCATGACTTCGTAGTTATGGTGCGATGGTTACGGCACGGGCGGCGTCGACCCGCCGGCCGATCGCGCCGGTACACGCTACGGAGGTTCTGCGCATATGCTCGAAGATCGCGTTCGGCCTGAGACTCGGAAATCGAGCGTGAACAAGGGCCGCGATGCCCGACACGATCGGTGCCGACATCGAAGTTCCACGCCAGGTGCCGTAACGGCCACCCGGAATCGCACTCACGATCCGGTCGCCAGGGGCCATGAGTTCGACCCACTCACCTCGAGTCGAGAATGGAGCCACAACGTCACTCGCCGTACTCGCACCGACCGCTACGAGACCGTGAACATCATGTTCGGCGGCCGGATAAATCTTGGTGCCGTTGCCCGTATTTCCGGCCGACGCTACGACCAGAATGCCGGGATGTCCGATCTCAGGATAGTCTGGATCGTCCGGATCGGTACCATCATTTGTCTCAGCGGCAATTAGCTTTCGAAGCAACGATGTTTTTTCGGTCGTTCCGATGCTGAGATTGATAATGTCGGCACCGTCATCCGTCGCAGGATCACCATCCGGATTCGCTGCATAAAGCAGCGCACGCGCGAGACGCCAAACATCGCAGAGGCCGTTTTGATCGAGTACCCGGATCGGCATGATCTTGGCCTCTGGGGCAACCATTGCGATGATTCCCGCCACGTGCGTGCCGTGCCCG
>CAYSMU010000200.1:0-6170 GCA_964432145.1 uncultured Chloracidobacterium sp. | reverse complement strand
TCGATCTCCGGCAACGTGAAGCAGTACGTAGCGGGCGGGCCTAATACGAACCTGGCGGGCGTGACGATGACGCTCTCGGGGTCTAATACAGGCACGACGACGACGGATGCATCTGGCAACTACACATTCGCAAGCCTGACGGCGGGCGGGACATGGACGGTAACGCCGTCGATGACGGGCAAGGTGTTCGATCCTGTCAGCCGAACTGTGACGGGAGCGACGGCAAATGTCACTGGGGTTAACTTCATTGCGTATAACAATAACGCGATACCGCGGAACATTTTCGTGGTCAATTCGTCAGCGACGCCGGGCAATCCGGTGACGGTGCCGATCAGGATGACATCTCAGGGAACTGAGAAGGTAATGGCATTCTCGATCGACTATCCGCTGGGAGTGCTCAACACGCCTGTGGTGACATGCGGGGCGAGCACGGCGGGATGTGCTGTCGCGGCGAACAACGTGACGCCGGGCAAACTCGGCATAACGATCACGGCGGCGGGAGCCGGAGTGGCGGCGGGCCTGCGGGAGATCGCGAACGTGACATTCCAGACGAATGTCGGCTTCGCACCGCCGAACGCACCGCTCAATTTCTCGGCGACGCCGACGGCACAGAGCGTTAGGGATGTGGCGGGCAATGAACTGCAGAAGACGTTCACGGACGGCTTCGTGGTGTTCGTCGACGGCATTGAGAGCGACGTGGCCAACCGTAATACGGGCGACGGCAATGTGCTCTCGACAGACGTGACGCAGGTGAGACGGTTCGTGGTGGGCACGGATACGATCAATCCGTCGTACAACGAGTTCCAGAGAGCGGACGCGGCACCTGTATTCACACGCGGTGACGGCGAACTGCTTCCGGGCGACGTGGTACAGGCCCGCCGATACGCGGCACGGCTTGATAACCTGCAGGCGGCAGCCGGGCCTTCCGGAACTCCGCTTCCTCCGCTTGGGCCGGCAGCGGCACCGATCGAGGAGCAGGCGGAGACGACACGGCTCATCAAGGCGGGAGTCGCGAATGCCGATCCGGGACAGCGTGTATCGGTGGATGTGACGATCGAACCGCACGGCAACGAGACCGCGGCAGGCTTTACCATCGATTACAACGCGGCACGTCTGCGTAACGCGGTGGTGACGCTGGCAGAAGGCCTGCCTGAGGGCACGGTGCTGACGGTCAACGACAACGACACCGAGCGTGGACGCATCGGCATCCTGGTCGACTCGACCGGGCCTCTGGCAAGAGGCTCGGCGGCGGCGAGGCTGTTGACGATCACGTTCGACGTGGCGGCGGACGCACCGGGCGGCGAGGCACGTATCCGGTTCAGTGACGGCCTTGCCAAACGAGCTCTGTCGGATGAACTGGGCAATACGCTCGACGCAAGGTACACGGACGGTGCGGTGATGGTCTCGGGCCCCGCGGCCCAGGGCTACGAACTGACGGGCCGTGTGACGACGCCGGATGGCCGCGGCCTGCGCAACGCACAGGTGACGATCATCGATGCCGGCGGCTTTGCGAGGACCGTGACGACGGGAACGTTCGGGTACTACCGGTTCGAAGGGCTGACGGCGGGCGAGAGCTACACGGTCGGCGTGACGTCGCGGCGATACGGCTTTGATGCAAGGACGGTGATACTCTCCGACAACCTGTCGGATGTGGACTTCACCGCCCACGAATAGCACCGAAACGTTACGCTCTAAACACTAGACACTCGAAGAGGCTGTCCTGAAAAAGGCAGCCTCTTTTTTAATACTGTCCGGGCCAATCCTGAGGTTTCCGCCTCACCGGCCCGAAAACGGCCCGATCCTTGCCGTGAATCCCGCTAAGGTTGCAGGTCACCGGAAAACGACGTTTAGGTCACCGGAAAACCGCATTTAGGTCACCGGAAAGTGGCAGTTGGGTCACCGGTTTTTCAGCCTTCATTCCGAGGTGAAAATGCCCGTTCCCGGCTTGGGCTGTCTCCCGGAGCGCCCAATACCACCGCGGCGACCGATGAGCTCCAAAGCCGCCGCGGCTCTACTGGATTCGCTATAGCCGACGAACACCCATAGAGCCTTCCAACGCCATCTGAACAGATCTGCATCGATATCGACTCTCTTAGCAACCGCGGAAACGGATGGGGCCAAGGCTGATGGAGAACATCCCTCTCGTGCGAAGCGAGATGCAAGATCGTATTACGGCTTTTCGGGGCTGCCGACAGTCGCATCCTTGACCTCGGTCTCAAAACGACGGTAATCGCCATACTTAACGAGATTATTAATGTTGAATCCAGCGAAAAGGATCTTGATCTGAAGATTGATATCCGCCCGCGACGGAAGCCATATCTCGTTATTGACAAGCTCATTTTCGATAGTAAATGAAGCTCCGCGTTGAGCCTTTGCGAGGAAATTGCCGGCGCTCTGCACGAGCGTTGCTTCTAGGCGAACTACCTGTTTTGTGCCGCTATCCACCCAGACGGCACCGTTGCAGAGTGCAAATAGCTTTTCGTTGCGGGTCTTCGGCTTGAATGCCGGATCCGGCTCATAGTCGAAAACGATCACGTCACGGCCGCCAAAACGCTCACGCCGTGGATTAACGAGCAACGAGCCCTTCAGCGCGTCTGCGATGGTGATCCGCTGGCCCTCGCCATTTGGCTGCCCGCCGCTGCCCGCCCCAGTGTCGCGCTGAGCGATCTGTCTGCGCTCCTTTTCGGCAATACGTCTTTCGATGTCCTCGACCTGTTTTTGGGCGTCCTTGTCTTCCTTGGCCTGATCCGAGGGAGAGAGGGGCTTGCCGTTCTTCTCGATGGTCCTGGTAATGCGGTAGCCCTTATAGAATGTCAGTGCCTTCTTCTCGGAACGCTTCTCTACAAAGTCGCCACTGCTGTTGAGGTCGCGTTCGATGCGGGTTTCCGTATAGCTGTAATTTTCGAGGATCGCGTCAACCTTTCCGGCGTTTGCCCTGATCTCATCGAGGAGCTTCGGGATGTCGGGCAGCGGCTCGCTTGAGATGACAGGAAAGTCGTACACGGCCCGGGATACCGCTGCGTTGAAATTCACCGCGTCCGGCCTGATATCATAGCTCTCGCCATCGAAAGAGTAGCGGATGGCAAAAGGCGTTTTCACCCCGTTAACTACGCGATGGTCGCCATACTCGAATATTCGGGTCTGACTGCCGTGCGGCAGCTCTTCCTTAACGAGCAGGCCGCTCTCAGCCTCGAAATAGAGCTTGAGTCTGGCTCCTTTGGCTGTCGTCATTACGACCACATTTGCGGGTGTGCCGCCGATCTGCGTCGTGCCACCGGAGGTGAGTTTTGCTTTCTCGTCTTTTGCGCGAAGCCACAGAGTGTTTCGATATGCGGCCTCGGCCTGAAAGTCGCGGGCTGCGTCGCCGGTGATCGTTCTCAGCCCGTTTTTTGAATCCCGCGTCCAGCCCGATTTACCGTTGTAGCCGGATGAATATTCAAACCCGCCGATATCGAACGTCTCGGCGAAATATCCCGGGGCGGAGGCGACCATCGACCAGCGGCCTTTGAGGCCGTCCGACGTTCGCGTGATCGTACCCGTTAGCTGCCGCGAAACGACGGCTTTCAATGCCTTTTCGCCGCCGTGAGCTTTATTTGCGGTGCTCAGCACCTTTGAGGCGGACTGAGCGCTCGCCGTGATGGCAAGCAAGAGAATGAAAAGTACTGTTCCCGCTTTTTGCATATGTTTATCGCCGTGCTGCCGCAAGTGTACAAAAAAACGGCCGCGAAATGCCCCCGGCCGCAAGATTTAGATGTAATGTGCCGAAAAGAAGTTTGCGGCGCGCTAGCCGAAAATATTACGGACCTTGTCCATAAACGACTCGTCCGAAAAGTCGGCGTCCTCTATCTCGGCAAGCTGTTCGAGCAATTTCCGCTGCTCTTTGGTGAGCGTCTTTGGCGTTACCAGCGACACGGCTACGAATAGATCGCCTTTGCCGCGGCCGCCGAGGTTTGGCATGCCATGGCCCTTTATGCGAAAAACCGTACCGGTCTGCGTGCCCGGCGGGACCCTAAGCTCCTCTTCACCATCGAGTGTCCTTACCTTGATCTCGGCACCGAGAGCGGCCTGGGCAAAGGTGATCGGGGCAACGGAATAGAGGTTTTCGCCCTGACGTTCAAAATTCTCATGGTCGCGAACGTGGATGACGATAAAAAGATCGCCCGACGGCCCGCCGTTGACCCCGGCCTCGCCCTCGCCGCTGACGCGCAGCCGCGAGCCGGTCTCGACGCCGGCCGGTATCTTGATCTCGATGTTCTTTTCCTTTTCGATGCGGCCCGCACCGCGGCATGTCTTGCAGGGGGTCCGAATGATCTGGCCCTTGCCCTGGCAGTTTGCACACGTGCGCATGACGCTGAAAAAGCCCTGCTGATAGCGCGTCTGGCCGCTGCCGCCGCAGGTGACGCATGTCTCGGCGTGGGTGCCCTTTTCGGCTCCGCTGCCGTCACATTCACCACAGGTCTCGAGACGTGGAATGCGGAGCCTTTCATCTTTTCCTGTCGCGGCGTCCTCGAGCGTGATCTCGAGGTCGTATCTCAGGTCCGAGCCTCGCTGGACCGACGTGCGGCGTCCGCCGCGGCCGCCGAACATATCGCCGAACCCGAACATGTCGAAAATGTCCTCAAAGTTCGAGAATCCGGCGTCAAAGCCGCCGCCGGCCCCTGCGCCCACGCCCTGATGGCCAAAGCGGTCATAGGCGGCGCGTTTTTGAGGGTCGGAAAGAACGGCGTATGCCTCGGCTGCCTCTTTGAATTTCTCCTCAGCCTCAGCGTCGCCCGGGTTTTTGTCCGGATGATACTGAACGGCAAGCGTCCGATACGCCCGCTTTATCTCAACCTCGGTCGACGTCTTCGTAACACCTAAAACTTCGTAATAATCTCTCTTCGCCATGTTCGTTATTTCAAATTTGATATCTCAAATTTCAAAAACGCCAGCTCATCCGAAATGAACTGGCGTCCCTATATTTTGCGACAAATATGGGGATTTGACAATACCCGTTCGGCCGTTCAGAAACGCGTCCGATCGCTTGCAGTGATTTGAAGACCGCGACGAGAGGTGAACGCACCGGACCAATCCAGAAAACAATTGCTTGACAATCGCGCAGGAAGGGAATAGATTTCGAATATTCCAGCTTCATGTTAGCTAGAATGACCATTTCCACGGTTGTTTAGCCTTTCTCACCGACTACAACCTTTCTATCGCAAGTCGTTCCCGCGAGAGCAGAAAGAAGGAGATAATGAAAAGAATTTTAGGTTTGTGCCTCGTTACCGGATTGCTGCTTTGTCAGATTGTGTCGGTTGCCAATGCGCAAGAGAAAATTCGGATCATTCAGCAACTACAGCCAGAGAACTCTCCCGTCGTCGTTGTTAACCGAAGGGTAGGGGAAAGGTTGGTTGATCGTAAATCTGAAAATCGGTACGGAATTGTGGCTGGCCATAATTGGCTCAATGAGCTTTCCTTCGATGTGAAGAATATAACGAATAAAAGCGTTACTTACATCGATCTTCAACTCGATATTCCTAAATCAGGCAAAATGGAACGCAATGGCATGGTAGTTAGTTTTATTTTCGGGAATAGAGCGGCGAGCGTAACGACCACTGATAAGGATTCGAGTCGCTTGCTCGAATTACTAAAGCCGGGTGAGGTGGTGAAATTAAAAATTAGCGAATTAGTGCGTGAAAAACTAGAGGCTTACCTTAAAAAGTATGATGCTGAAGACGTCGAACAGATAAGAGTGGACATTCGAGAAGTCCATTTTGATGATGGAACAGGTTGGTACCTTGGACACGAGCTAAAGCAAGATCCCTCAAATCCCAAAATTTGGCGCTCGGTTGGTCAAGGTCAAATGAAAAAACCCTCGTTTTCGTCGGTCTGGATGGCCGCGTTTGTTCCTATACCGTTTCCTAATTTTCTAGGCGGCTACAGGTCACTTTCAATTCCGGCCCGCTGCCGGAATTTTTTTGTTTCTGCGCCGACGAATCCACCAACGTCTCCAACGTGCGGTTACGTTGGCGGTCCTAAACCACCCATACCATGTGCAAGCGGTTGCGTCGCGACCGAAGACACCGATCATTGTGAGCAGCCTGATGATGAAGAGGTATTTCTGTATTCTTCGACGGGACTATTTGGGTACATTGAACCAGGCCGACCTACTATCTGCACTCCCGAAGAGG
>CAYSMU010000199.1:0-6183 GCA_964432145.1 uncultured Chloracidobacterium sp. | reverse complement strand
CAGATCGAGCTGCGATATACCGAGCAGCTCATTCCGACCGACGGCAGTTACGAGGTCGTGTATCCGACGGTCGACGGGCCGCGGTACACCTCCGGCGAAAAGGCAAAGACCGGCCAGGTGAACAGCCCTTACCTTCACGAGGGCGAGGCACCGACGAGCACGCTGCACATTTCGGCGCGCATCGCGGCCGGTCTGCCCATCGCCGAGGTCAATTGTTCGTCGCACTCGCTTTCGCCGGAATGGCCGTCGCCATCGGTCGCACGCTATACGCGCGACGACCCCGACGCCTTTCAGGGCAACCGCGATTTTGTGCTGCGGTACCGCCTCGCGGGAAGCCAGATTAATACGGGCCTGCTGCTGTTTCAGGGCGAGGACGAGAACTTTTTCCTGTACATGGCACAGCCGCCGAACCGCGTTCGGCCCGAGGACATACCGCCGCGCGAATACATCTTCGTCGTCGACGTGTCGGGATCGATGAGCGGATTTCCGCTCGACACGGCAAAAAAGCTGATGCAGGACCTGTTGTCGCAGATGCGTTTCAACGACCTGTTCAACGTAATACTGTTCTCAGGCGACTCGACAGCCCTCTCTGACGTGCCGCTCCAGGCAAACAAGCAAAATATCGAACGGGCGATCGCGCTCATCGACGAGCAACGCGGCGCCGGCGGGACCGAATTGCTCGAGGCCGTCAAACACGCGATGACGTTGCCCGGAGCGTCTGGTGTCTCGCGAAGCGTAGTGCTCGTGACCGACGGCTATATCTCGGGCGAGCAGGAGACCTTCGAATACATCCGGCAAAATCTCGACAAGAGCAACATCTTTGCTTTCGGCATTGGTTCGTCGGTCAACCGCTACTTGATCGAGGGCGTCGCAAAGGCCGGCATGGGCGAGCCATTCATAATCGAGGGCCCCGGGAAAGCTGCCGAGGCGGCGGACAAATTCCGAGAATACATACAGAGCCCGGTGCTGACCGACCTTAACTTCCGTTCGAACGGCTTTGAGATCTACGACGTCTTTCCGGCCCATCTGCCGGACCTGCTCGCCGGCCGCCCCGTGATCGTTTTCGGCAAATGGCGTGGAAATCCGACGGGCAGCCTCGAGCTGCGAGGCAAGTCGGGCGGCGGCGATTACTCGGCGAGCTTTGATGTCGCCAGCGTCCAGCCGGACGAGGGCAATCTCGCATTGCGATACCTCTGGGCCCGTTCGCGCATCGCCGAACTGTCGGATTACGGCTCGCCAAATGTCTCGGCCGATAGAGTAAAGGAGATCACCCAACTGGGACTCAAATACAACCTTTTGACCCAGTACACGTCGTTCATTGCCGTCCGCGAGGTCATTCGAAACCCCAATGGCGACGCGACCGACGTCGATCAACCGCTGCCGCTGCCGCTCGGCGTGAGCGACATGGCGGTGGGAAGCGAACCGGAACTCGTTTGGCTCTTAGCCGGACTTGCGGCGATCGCGATATTCCTGATCGCACGCCGGCGATGGAGCGATGCACGGCAGTTTTCTTCCAGCATTGCCCCTCAGTAACTCGCCATGAACACCCGCCTTAAACTCAGACTTCTCCCGCAATTGATCGCCGCGGTCGCAACGGCCGCGGCGGTCAAATACTACTATTCGGGAACGAGCGTTGATGGACTCGGCTGGGTGCTGACGCCGACCGCCGCACTGGTCGAGTTGGTCACGGGCGTCGATTTCACGTTCGAGTCGGGCGCCGGATACATGAGCGCGGATCACTCGTTCCTCATCGCCGCGTCGTGCTCGGGAGTCAATTTCCTGATCGCGGCATTTCTGATGCTCGCCATCGGATGGGTCTGGAAGAAACGCCATAAATCCGGATGGCTGTTTCTACCGGCGTCGCTGATCGCCGCGTATATGGTGACGATAGTCGCCAACACCGTCCGTATTTCGACCGCGATGCAGATCCGCCGGATCGATCCCGAGCTGATCTGGCTCAACCCCGACCAGCTACACCGCTTCGAGGGAATCGTCGTCTATTTCGGGTTTCTGCTCCTCCTTTTTGCGGCGGGAAACAAGGCCTTATCCGACAATGAGTCCGTAAGGCCGCGGGCAAGATGGCGTCGATGGCTGTTTCCGTTGGGCGTGTATTATCTGACGACGTTGGGCGTGCCGGTCGTCAACGGCATTTTCAAGGGCGGGCTGACAAGGGGCGAATTCTGGGAGCACGCCGTGTTTGTCTTGCTGGTCCCCGGACTTTTACTAATGCTGCTTGCCGGTGTCCGGCTGCTTAGGGACAGCCGGCCCGATCTACGCGTTCGACACCTCAGCTAGCCGTTTCGCGGCATAATGGTGAGAGAAAAGACGTTGCCTCCGCCGCGACCTGCCGCCCAGCCCACTTCGGCCTCGATAATGCTTGCACGGGAACGGATATTGGCGATGCCGCGGCCCGAGCTGTTCGTACCGTCGGGCTCGAACGGCGAGCCGTCGTCGCTGATCGTCAGGTGAAACCGGGCGTCCTTTGAGACATCTACGTGCATCTCGACGAGCTTGGCGTCAGAGTGGCGCACGATATTCGTAATGACCTCCTGGGCGATGCGATAGATGTGGAGCTGGACGATCAGCGGAAATTTGACAAGCTCGTTGGCGTCCTCGCTTGCGGTAAAACGATGGTTCTCGACCGAGCGGGTCAGCAGGAATTCGAGCGCCGAGACGAGGCCTACATTCTCGAGAACCGACGGGCTGAGGTCCTCGCAGATGCGGCGGATCTCGGTCGAAACGGCCTCGATCTCGGAGCGAAACTCCGGATTCGCGGGCGTTAGACGATCGCTCATCATCATCAAGTTGCGAAGGTCGGCGAGCGTCTGGTCGTGCAGGTCGCGGGCGATACGGCTGCGTTCGCGTTCGGCCTCGTTGGCGAGGTCCGAGCGTGCGGCAGCAAGTTCGCGGTTGCTCCGGGCGATATGACGCCGTTCGACGATCGCCCAGATCAACGCGATGACCGTGATAATTAGCAGTACGGCGAGCGCCGTCGCCGTCCACGGGAACGGTGCGCGCGCTATTGAGAACCGGATCGCCAGCGGCTCGGACTCAAGCAGGTCGCGGTCAAATGCACGCGTCTCGATGGTGTAATTGCCCGCCTTAAGATCGGCCGGTGCGTATTGCGGTTCGTTCGACAGGCGGCTGTCGATGATCTCACCCTTTGAGTTCTTTAAGAGAAACGCGTACTGAAATTCCTCAGGAAAGGTCCGGCTGCTCTGGCCGGCGACCTCGACCAGGAGCGAATTTTGCGGATATTCGAGTTCGATCGCCGAACGCAGTTCTGCGAGATCGTGGATCCGCTGGCTCAGAATGCGTGTCGGGATAAGTTTCGGGGTGACGGTGCCTGGGCGATATGTCACAACGCCGCGGTTGGTCGCTATCAGCAGGCCGTCCTTTTGCGGAAGGATCGAAAATGCCTTTTCCGACGGCAGCCCTTGCTCGAAACCGACGGTCGAAACGATCCAGCCAAACAGTCTGTCGCGACGTGCGTGCTGAAGCCCGCGGGTCGTCGTCGCCGCCCAAACGTGTTCGCCATCGACAAACACATCACGAACGTCCTCAACATCGATTACCTTTTCGACCTGGCCGTCTTTAAGGCGGAAGACGCCGTGTTCGCCGGCAATCCACAACGCGCGGTCGCCACTCTCGACGATCCGCCTGATCATTCCGCTTTTGAGCACGTCCGGCGAGATCTCCGGCCTTACGGTGTTTCCGTCAAAGCTGACCAAGCCTTTCGTGGACGTGCCTATCCAAAGTCTTTCAGCACCGGCGCACAGCGATGTAACCGTTGGCTCAGCTAGGCGAACCGTAGTGCCGCCCGCTCCGAGCTGCGAGAGGCCGAGACCGAATACAGCAGCGAATTTCTTCCCCTGAAACTCGGCGTAAGAACGTGTGTCCGTATTCGAAACTTCCTTTTCCGGCGTGTCGCTGTTTCGTTCGGCGGTCCCGACGAGCAGTTTGCCGTCGCGGTCTTCGCTGATCGCGAAGATGGCCTTATTCGCGTAAGCGGCAACGGGTGACCATTTCTCACCATTTTGGACGAATAGTCCGCGATTAGAACCCGCGTAAATACGGCCGTCCGAGGTTCGGTATAACGTGCGGATAAAGTTGCTGTTCGAAATGTCCGAAACCGTCTGTTGAAGAGGTCCGAGCCGGTCGAAACGGCTGACTCCGCGATTGGTGCCGATCCAGATGACGCCCTCGCGGTCGGTGAAGAGCGCGTAGATCGCATCGGAACGCAATCCGCCGGATGTATTTTCGAAGGTGTAGGTTTTGGCCAGCTTCGAGTCTTTCACGTGAAACAACCCGTATCGCTCGGTGCCGGCCCAGATGCCGCCGTCATTCGATTCGATGGCGAGGACGTTTGCTGTCGGTGCTGCGATGCGGACCGCTCGAGTATCGCTATCCGTACGGTAGATACCGCTGATGCCTTTCGCCGCGTCGGTTCCGAGCCACAGGTTCTCGCCGACGCTCGCGAGCGAATTTACGAAAAGCGGCCGCGGCGTCAATGCGAGGCCGGCCGGCCCTGCGTTCTCAATTGCATACACTCCGCCGCCCCACGTTCCCGCGATCAGCTTGCCGTCTCTCTCTAGGAGACTGGTTATCCGTACGGGACTGCCATCGGCCGAAAGTATGGCGTTTGGGAACAAGGCCTCGACGTTTAGAGTCTCGCTTTCGCCGCTGACGCGGAGAATGTGGCCGGTGTCCGTACCGAGATAGTTTGAATGACCAAGCAGGATCGCCGTTACGCCGATATTCTGAGTCCCGTTGACGGGAAAAAAGCGGCTTTCGTGATAGACGAACGCACCTTTTTCGGTCCCGATCCAAAGGTGTCCGCCGGAGGAGGTCCTGAGGGCCAGGATGCGGTTCGAACTTGCTTCACCCGGTGAAAAATTCTGGATCCGCCGGCCATCAAATCGGGACAGGCCGTTGTCGGTGCCGAACCACATCACGCCGTCGAGTGTCTGGGCAATAGCTCGAACGCTGTCCGACGGCAGCCCATTAAAGACGGTGATCGAACCCCAGCGGTGAAAATTTTGAGCGCCCGGCGAAGGCGTCGGCGAGGGCGTACGGACAGGTGTCGCTGAGGGTGAAACTGTGGGCGATCCGGTCGGCGAACCCGACGGTGACGGCGACGGCCGGGTCGACTGAGCGAGAAAGTCTGTCAGAACGGTCAGGACGATCGCAAGGCAAACGGCGAGGGCAAAGCATCTCTTTGAATTGCCGGGAATACCCATTCTCGTCTACTTTGGCGAATCGCGATATCGTGTCCGGTCGCGGCCGATCCAATCGGCAAGGTCGGCCTCGTCCTTTTCGAGTTCATCGGAGTTTATCAGCCCACGGCGAAGAGCCTCGAAGAATGCGCGCGTTCGCGTATTGTACGCCAGCTTGTCGTACGCCTCGTCCTCTGTCCCGGCGGAGCTGTCAGTAAAGAGCTTTTCGTACAGAGTCGCCAAACGGCTCTCGACGCCGCGGAGGCTGAGGCTGCATTTGCGTGCAATGGCCCAATTTGAAAGGCCTAGTGCGAGGTAACGCAACGCCTCGGCCTCGAACTCGGTGAGTAGCGGCCGCTGAAACGAATCCTTGAACGCCGGATCGATCATGTCGGCGCCGTCCTCGAGTACGGCTCCGACAAATCGAAGCAGGCGTCCCTCCGGATTGTTCTTGTGAATGAACCCGTATGTCGGCTGCGGGTCGACCGAGCGCACGATCTTGCGTATCTCATTGATATAGATCTCGTGCGGGAATTGCGTCCAAAAGATGACCCGAGCCTCGGGAAAGTCTCGCCAGATCATCCGTGCCGCCTTCACGCCCGAGAGCTTAGGCATTTGGATATCGAGTATCGAGAGTACCGGCCGATGCTCGATGGCGAGTTTGACCGCGGCGTCGCCGTCCGGCGCCTCTATCACCGGCATATGGTCGGGAAACTCCTTGGCGAGAAGCGCACCGAGATAATGGCGTTGGGCTTCGTTATCTTCGGCGATGAGGATCGGCATCTTTGTTGCGAGGGCCGCCTCGACGGCAACCCCTTCATTCTAACTCATAAGATACATCGAGAGCCCAGTATTGTTTACCGTTCGCTCGCCATCGGGAGACTGTGGTTAACCACATCGCCGTTAAATACAAAAAAAGGCCATCCGGAACCTCACGGTCCCGGATAGCCTCTCGACAATTTCAACA
>CAYSMU010000198.1:4668-6202 GCA_964432145.1 uncultured Chloracidobacterium sp. | reverse complement strand
TTGTTCCTTGCAAAACTTTCCTTAGCTTTCCTCAAAGAGTCTTCGAACCACGGGATGGTACCGCGTCGAATATCAGTTCTCGGGCTCAGCATCTGTGGAATCGACTTGATATTTTCTTTCCAGTAGAGATAGATGAGCTGCCTGCGGAGGTTCACGGCCCTGAGAAACTTGACCAAATCAGTGTTCCAGACGGGATTCCAGTCGAGCTTTAGTTCCTCGGCAAGCATTTGCCTGTACTCGAGTGGCCGCATTTCGGGCGAGATCTTTCCCAAGGCCGCGTCAAGAAACTCCTGGTCTGCCTCGTCCCGCTCGCGCCTACGCTCAGGCGTCTCTTGGTCGACGTCCCTTGTAAACTCCGCCATTGCCGCTTGTCTCTCGGCCGGAGTGGTCGCATCGTCCAGATAGTCGGCCAGATCGGCGAGCAGTTCCAACTTTACTTGCAAATTGACAATGTTGTTGTCGATATCGGGACACTTATCGCCGGGCTTTACCTGGGCCCTCAGTCCGCCGGATGCGACTGGTATCAGAAGACAAAAAAATACGATCATCACGCACCGAAGCGCGAGCGATCGCGGTAGTACTTTCAACCACATGTTAGCCACCTCCTTAATATCTACTAAAAATGGGAGCAATCTGTATGCCACCCGTTTCGCGGAAAAAGAGCCCATTTTGCTGGATTCGCCGGCTGCGATGCGAGGCCGTCCAACTTAGAGTGTGGAAAATCTCGCTGGCTGACTTGCAGCGAAAGATCCTGAGCAGTGGGACCGTCACTTTCGGGCCAGTGTTTTTGGGTTGCTTTTTTGCGTTGATAGGGTTGATAATTCCAAGTCTCAGTGTACTTTGCGATTATGGGTGGTATGAAGGTTTTGGCGTTGCGTTCGGGGTGCATTGGGCGTTGATGAAGCGTTCCCGCCAGAATTTAGTTTGTTATTCGAGGTGGAATGATGGAATCCGCAGTATCAAGAATGAAGTATCCAAAGGTTAAGAATTACTACAACGGCGAGTTTGTCGAGAGCGTTTCCTCGGAAGCACTGGATGTGGTTTCACCTATCGACGGCAATTTGCTTTCAGCAGTCCCGATGTCCAGGATCGATGAACTGAACGCCGCGGTCACCTCGGCAAAGAACGCTGCTGACGCGTGGGGAAGTGCGCCGATCAAGGAACGTGTACAGGTCTTTTTCAATTACCGTTATCTGCTCGAAAAGAACTTTGACGAACTTACGGCTCTCGTTTCTGAAGAGAACGGCAAGACATGGGACGAGGCAAAGGCCGAGGTTGAAAAATCAATCGAGCTGACCGAGTTTGCATGCTCGATGCCGCAGCTTGTCGCCGGCGAGATACTCGAGGTTTCAAAGGGCGTCGAGTGTCGTACAGACCATTTTCCGCTCGGAGTGGTGGCATCGATCGTGCCGTTCAACTTCCCGCTGATGGTCCCGAATTGGACGATGCCGAATGCTCTCGTTCTTGGCAACACGATGATCATGAAGCCGAGCGAGCTCGTGCCGCTCTCGTGCCTTCGAATGGCGGAACTCCT
>CAYSMU010000198.1:3789-4658 GCA_964432145.1 uncultured Chloracidobacterium sp. | reverse complement strand
GCCGATCAGTTCGGTCCGCATTGCAGAACACTTCAAGGAAGCCGGGCTTCCGGATGGCGTTTTCAATATCATCTACGGCGGCCGGGAGATCGTCGAAGCGTTCTGCGACCACGCGGATATTGAGGCCGTGAGCTTTGTCGGCTCGACCAAAGTGGCAAAGCTCGTATATCAACGCAGCACAAACGCACTGAAACGCTGCGTTGCTCTCGGCGGTGCCAAGAATCATCTTTTTGTACTGCCCGACGCAAACCCGACGATGACCGCGACCAATGTAACGGCGTCAATGTCCGGCTGTGCGGGTCAGCGATGCATGGCGGCGTCGGCGATGCTCGCGGTCGGCGATGTCGACCCGATCATCTCGCGGATCTGCGACGAGGCACGCAAGATCATCCCCGGCAAGAATCTTGGAGCTGTCATATCAAGGGCTGCAAAGGAACGCATCGAGAATTACATAACTGAAGCCGAGCGTGACGGTGCCAAGATCCTTGTTGACGGCCGCCGAGCCGTCGTGGAGGGCAAAGAAGGCGGAACATACGTTGGTGCAACCGTGATCGACCACGTGACGCCCGAAATGTCGGTCGCCCGCGAAGAGATATTCGGGCCTGTCATCTCGATCATGCGCACACCCACGGTTGAGGACGCACTGAAGATCGAGAACGCTAATCCGTACGGCAATGCCGCGTCGGTCTTTACGCAGAGCGGCGGCATGGCTCGCTATATCATGGAGCACGCAAGTGCTGGAATGATCGGCGTAAACATCGGCGTTCCTGTGCCGAGAGAACCGTTCTCATTCGGCGGTTGGAACGATTCGCGGTTCGGTGCTAATGACATCACGGGCCGCAGCTCGATCGAATTCTGGACGAAATTGA
>CAYSMU010000198.1:0-3779 GCA_964432145.1 uncultured Chloracidobacterium sp. | reverse complement strand
ACAACGATCAAATGGAACCCTGAGGCCGGCGTCAACTGGATGAGCTAACGTCGACATGCGGATTTTGCATTACTTGTAAACACGGAGTATCGCTTTGAAAAAGATCAAGTTTGGAATTGTCACTGCCTTTGTTGCATTCGCATTGGTTTTTGCTGTTCGATCTGGCAGCACGCAAGTTCAGGTCGAAACCGCCGGCCAGAAATTCAAGAGCATTAAAGTATTGAACGACATGCCCGCCGACCAAATGGGCAAGGTCATGAATATGATGTCCGCAAGTCTGGGCGTGGATTGCAAATTCTGCCACGCCTCGAACGATGGGGACTACGAAAAGGACGGCAATGAGAATAAAGAGACGGCCCGCAAAATGATCAAGATGGTCATGGACCTGAACAAAAGCCAGTTTAACGGCCGGCCCGAGATCAATTGCTACACCTGTCATCACGGCATTTCACATCCCCAGCCGAGCTTTCCTCTGACCGCGGCAGTGCCTCCGCCTCCAAGGCCCGTACAGCCCGAGAAGAAGCCGACCGTTGACGAGATACTGGCGAAGTTCGAGACGGCCCTTGGCGGCAAGGCGAATCTTGAAAAGGTAACTTCACGGCAGATAAAGGCGGCCAGGGTCGAGTCAGACGGCAAGACCTCGGAGCCCGAGACGATCTGGCTCAAAGGAAACAAATATCGATCCGATATCGCATACGGTACGGTCATCGTTCGCGAAGTGTATGACGGCACCGCCGGCCGCAAGTTCACCAACACCGACCCGATCGAATTAAAGAAGGACGAGGCGGAACAGATCAAACGAGAGGCTGAGTTGTTGTGGCCCGGAAATCTAAAGGCATCGTATCCGAAAATGGACTATCGCGCTGTCGACCGGATCGACGGAAAAGAGGTTTATGTGATCACGGCGACGACGGCAAATAATCTGCGCGAAACGCTTAGCTTCGACGTTGCTACCGGACTGCTGGTGCGTCGAAGGGTTTCGACTCCGACCGTTCTTGGCGGCTTCGTCTATCAAGTCGATTATGCCGATTACAAGGATTTCGGCGGAGTGAAATTGCCGGCGACGATGCGCTATGCGGTTCCTCATATTCAATGGACGCGCAAGATCGTCGAAGTGAAAAATAACGCGGTCATTGACGATGCGGTATTCGCGGCACCGTTCACTAAATAGGAGATCTTATGGCAAGGATAGTTAAAGGCGGCCTTATCCAGGCCCATAATCAGGCACCGGCTGACGCGCCGATCGACCAGATCAAAAAAGCGAACCTGGATCACCAAATGAAGTTCGTCGAAGCGGCGGCCGCTCAGGGCGTTCAGGTCCTGTGTTTTCAGGAGATCTTTACGACGCCGTATTTCTGTGCCGAACAGACGACACGCTGGTACGAAGCGGTCGAAAAGGTCCCAGACGGGCCAACCGTCAAGCTGATGCAGGACGTCGCGAAGCAGTTCGGCATGGTTCTCGTTGTCCCGATCTATGAGGAAGAGATCTCCGGCATCTACTACAACACGGCCGCTGTCATCGACGCCGATGGCAAGTACCTCGGGAAGTATCGTAAGACGCACATTCCCCACGTCGCTCCGGGATTTTGGGAGAAGTTCTATTTCCGCCCGGGCAATCTAGGCTATCCGTGCTTTGACACGGCGGTCGGGCGGATCGGCGTCTATATTTGTTACGACCGGCATTTCCCTGAGGGCGCACGTTGCCTCGGCCTGAACGGAGCCGAGATCATCTTTAATCCGTCTGCGACCGTCGCGGGACTTTCGGAATATCTCTGGAAACTCGAGCAGCCGGCCCATGCGGTCGCCAACGGTTATTTCGTCGGTGCGATCAATCGTGTCGGCACCGAAGCTCCATGGAATATTGGCGAGTTTTATGGCCAAAGCTATTTCTGCGACCCTCGCGGCCAGATGCTCGCCGTCGGTACACGCGATCAGGACGAACTCATCGTCGCCGACCTCGATATGGACAAGATCCGCGAGGTCCGCAACACCTGGCAGTTCTTCCGCGATCGCCGGCCTGACCTTTATGGGCCGATCGTTGCAGACTAGGAGTTTTTGCCACAGAGGACACAGAGAACACTGAGGATTTGTATTTCTTGTCTCTGTGCTCTCTGTGATCTCAGTGGCTGATCCTTTATGGCTGATTTTTGCACACCACTAGACATTACTCAGATCGAGCGGAACTTTGCCGAGATCAATCCGGCAATGAGCGATGCCGAGGCGATTCAGGAGGCGAGTCGCTGTCTGTATTGCTACGACGCTCCGTGTACGCGAGCTTGCCCGACGCATATCGATGTGCCCTCGTTCATAAAGAAGATCGCGAGCGGCAACGTGACGGGCTCGGCACGGGTGATATTTGACGCGAATCCGATCGGAGCTTCGTGTGCCCGCGTATGCCCGGTCGAGGTGCTTTGCGAAGGAGCATGTGTAGAAAAGACCCTCGTCAAAAAGCCGATCGAGATCGGAAGGCTTCAGCGGTACGCTACCGATTTTGCACTAACGAGCGGGAAGCAGATCTTTACCAAAGGCGAGGCTAACGGCAGATCGGTGGGCATAATCGGCTCAGGCCCCGCCGGACTTTCTTGTGCCGCTTATCTGGCTCGGCTCGGTTACGGCGTCACCGTTTACGAACGCCGCGAAAAGGCAGGCGGCCTCGATACCTACGGCATGGCCGAATACAAAATGCCGCAAATGGTCAGCCTGAGCGAGGTCGGGCATATCGCGAACATGGGCGTCGAATTCCGTGTGAATACCGAGGTCGTTGCCGGTTCGTCGGAAGCTCTCGGGCCTGTAAATCATGTCGGCATCGACCTGCTCCGCGAATGGCATGACGCGATCTTTCTCGCGGTCGGACTTGGGGAGACCAATAAGCTGAACATTCCCGGCGAAGAGCTTGAAGGCGTCATCGATGCACTCGCGTTCATCGAACAGGTCAAGACCCGCGACTGGAAGTCGGTTCCGCTTGGGAAAAATGTGGTCGTCATCGGTGCCGGCAATACCGCCGTCGATGCGGTCACGCAGGCAAAACGCCTCGGCGCCCAAAGGGTCACGATGCTCTATCGCCGCACGGAAAAGGATGCTCCCGCTTACGACTACGAGATGGAGCTTGCAAGAAAGGACGGGGTCGAATTCATGTGGCAGACTTCAGCCGTCGAGGTCGTAGGCGACACACGGGTTACGGCACTGCGCGTTTCCGATGCCGCCGGCATGGTAAGCGAGATAGCCTGCGATCAAATAATAAAGGCCATCGGACAGCAAAAAATGGCGTCGTTTCTTACCGGGACGATCGGCGTTTCGGTGGATGAGAAAGGCCGGGTCGTCGTCGACGGTCAGATGCGGACATCCGACCCGAAGGTCTTTGCCGGCGGTGACTGTGCAAATGGCGGCAAGGAGGCGGTCGATGCTTCGCAGATGGGCAAGCTCGCCGCGATGGGAATACACGAATCGCTTACCGGCGAGAATGTAGAATTCGCAGGTGCCGTTCTGCGCGATCCGCCGAAAGCTCCGGTTGATCCGAATCCGCATTAAGTTATGGCAGATCTAACCACAAATTTTGCTGGAATTAAGTCTCCCAATCCGTTTTGGCTAGCCAGTGCGCCGCCGACGAACATGGGGTCGATGATCGAGCGTGCATTCGACGCCGGTTGGGGCGGGGCGGCCTGGAAGACGCTGGGTGAACCGATCACGAATGTCTCGTCGCGGCTCGCCGGGCTCGACCATGGGCCGATGAGGCTGATCGGCCTCAACAACATCGAGCTGATCACCGACCGGCCCCTCGA
>CAYSMU010000197.1:5322-6239 GCA_964432145.1 uncultured Chloracidobacterium sp. | reverse complement strand
CATAGGTATCCTTGTCGACTCGTCAAATACGTTTGCCGCGGGAACTCGCCAGGTTGCAACCTTTAGGTTCACTATCAATCCGGCCGCACCAGGAGGTGCGACACCCGTGACATTTGGCGACGTACCGGTTCCGCGTTCGATCTCGGATAATCTCGGTAATCCGTTAATGGCAAACTATATCCCGGGTAACGTGACCGTTATCGGCTCGACGCCGACGCCGACCGCTACGCCGACGTCAACTCCGACGGCTACGCCGACGGCGACACCGACGACAACACCGACACCGCCTCCGGGCAACTGTGCCCCGGCGAACACCGTTATTTGGGCCTACAATTTTGACAATGACCATCTTGTCAGATTCAGAGCTTCAAATCCCGGTACGTTCATTACGGATATTGCGTTGACGGGGCTCGCGGCTGACGAGTTCCTCGCGGGCATCGACTATCGCCCGGTCAATGGCACGATCTACGGTATCGTAACAAACACCCCTGCGACCAGGACCAGAGTGGTTGCTATCAATGCCTCTACGGGAGAATTAACGCCGATCGGTCCTCAAACGGCTCCGACCACGGATATCTTCTTTGGTGTCGATTTCAATCCGGTTCCGGACAGGATCAGAGTGGTTGGTGACGCTGACACAAGCCGGCGTTACAATCCGGACAACGGTACGCTTGCCGGCACGGACACTAACCTTGCGTATGCGCCGGGTGATCCGAATGCCGGTGCTAACCCGAACGTTGTACACGCAGCTTACACGAACAGCCAGACAGGTGCGGCGGTAACGACATTGTTCGCTATCGACTCGGGACTCGATGTGCTCGTACGCGTGGGCGGTGTTGACGGTACTCCGTCGCCGAATACCGGCCTGTTGACGACGCTTGGGTCTTTGGGCGTCAATGCCACCAGTTTTGGCGGCT
>CAYSMU010000197.1:0-5312 GCA_964432145.1 uncultured Chloracidobacterium sp. | reverse complement strand
TCCAGCCGTTCACTAACATTGCTTACGCGGCTCTCCGTGTGGGCGGTGTATCGCAGTTGTACAGCATCAACCTCACTACCGGTGCGGCGACGCTCGTTGGTCCGATCGGTGGCGCTACCGTAATCGTTGATGGCTTGACGATCAGCCCGTGTGCAACGGCGGCAGGTGTGGAAGTTTCAGGTAGGGTCATGACTCCGGATGGACGCGGACTAAGGAACGCAACCGTCTCGATCACTGACCCCCAAGGGAACGTACGCACTGCGACGACCAGCACTTTCGGCTACTATCGGTTCGACGATGTCCAGGTGGGTGAGACCTATGTAATGGGTGTCAGCTCGCGTAGATATCGCTTTGCACCGCGTGCCGTTCAGGTATTCGACACCCTTACGGATGTTGATTTTGTCGGGCAGGAGTGATCCAACCTCGACGTTTAGACCAAGGGCGGCCTTCGGGCCGCCTTTTTTAGTGTTGGACACTTTTTCAATCTCCTGGTAAATTGACACACCGTAAAATTGGGGTGATAATCGCCTGAAGCTTATTCCGTTTGAAACAAATCTGCCTGTCGCTCCTTTCCGGCTGTTAATGATAACAGCGGGAACTGTCCGTCTGCGGATTTATCTTGACCGGACAGTACGTATTCGGACATTTAGGGGAGAATTTCGATGACATTATCCAGCGCCTGCTCAACGCCTGTAAGGGCGGCCGGAGTATTTTTACTCAGCATAACTACAATCTTTGCGATCCTTATACTGCTGCCGCAGGCATCAGCGAGTCAGGGCGATGACAAGTCGAAGAAAGAGTCTCTGGTCGGCTCTGTAACTCTCGGTGAGGAATCACGGCCGACGCGTTCGCGTCCCGCACGGGAATTGCCCGAGTGGGTAAAACCCGACGGCCCGGTGGTCGAGGTCAACCCACGGCGAACGAAGCCTGCCCGCAAGGTATTGGACATCGACCTTCCGGAAATGGTCGATCCATTGCTGCAGCGGCAGAGCGAGGCTCCCCAGGCGGCGCCGAATGCATTCACCACACCCATATTGAGCGTTAACGGAATAGGCTTTACCGGCGTTAACCCGCCGGACACGGTTGGTGACGTCGGACCCAATCACTACGTTCAGTCGATCAATGGTTCGGGCGGCGCGGTCGTGCGTATCTTCGATAAGTCAACCGGAAATCCAGTCGGAGCCCAATTTGCTATGGATGGGCTTGGCACTGGCAACTGTGCCGCCGGTCTGGGAGATCCCATCGTACTGTATGACCAGACAGCGGACAGATGGCTGTTGAGTGAATTCTCGAGCAGCGGTAACAGACTATGCGTATATATCTCAACAACCCCTGACCCTGCCGGCACGTACAACGCTTACCAGTTTACGGCCCCTGGATTTCCCGACTATCCAAAATACAGCGTATGGCCCGACGCCTACTATGTCTCGACGAACGAGTCTCTCTCGTCAGTATATGCACTCGATCGGGCGAAGATGCTGCTCGGCCAACCGGCGACATTTCAAAGGTTTACAGCACCTGATCTGTCAGGGTTCGGCTTTCAGGCACTTACACCGGCAGACCTTGACGGGACAACGGCACCTCCCGCAGGTGCTCCCGCGATATTTATGAGGCACCGCGACACCGAGGTGCACGGACCCGCGGGTTTTCCTTCGTCGGACATACTTGAGATATGGGCCTTTCATGTTGATTGGGTGACGCCGGCAAACTCTACCTTTACACAGTTGCCCGATGTGGGCACTTCCGAGTCGAATCACCTGCGAACCGCCCCGTCAGCCAATTCTACCGGGCTGAATATACCGGAGTTATTTAATTCAGAGTTTGATTCTACTTTGTGTGGAACTTCGTCGTTTTTCTGTATGGGAATGCCGGGCGTCGCTCAAGGGGCCAGCAATTCGCTCGATCCGCTTCGAGAGGTGATCATGCACCGACTCGTTTACCGGAATTTCGGCACTCATGAGACACTCGTCGGCAATTTTGTAACCGACGTGGGCAGCAATATCGGCGGCGTCCGCTGGTTTGAGCTAAGAAAGGTCGGGGCGGGTACCTGGAGCTTATATCAAGAGGGGACTCACGCACCCACGACGACCGATAATCGTTGGATGGCAGGCATTTCGATGGACGGCTCAGGCAATATCGCTCTTGCCTACAATATTTCCAGCCAAACCATTTTTCCCGGGATCCGATATACAGGACGGCTGGCCGGCGACCCGCTTGGTACTATGACCCAGGGGGACAACGTTCTGGTCGCCGGAACGGCCAACAATGGCAGCAACCGTTATGGCGATTACTCATCGATGAGCGTCGATCCATCCGACGACTGTACTTTCTGGTTCACCGGTCAGTGGAATGGCGCTTCGTCATGGAGCACAAGGATCGGCAAATTCAAGTTTGACCAATGCGGTACTCCCGACTTTACGATCAATACGACGCCGGCCAGCCTTAATGTCTGCACACCAGCCAACGCTGTCTACACGGTGAACATCGGTTCGGTGAGCGGCTACAACAGCCCGGTCACGCTCTCTACTTCGGGCAGTCCGGGCAGTGCGGCATTTGGCACTAATCCGGTCACACCGGCCGGAACCAGTACCATGACGATCAGCGGGGCTGCACCGGGGACGTACAATTTCAACGTTGTCGGAACCGCCGCCGGCCCGAATGTCAAGCAGTTTGCCGTTGGCCTGACGGTCAGCGCGGCATCGCCCGCAGGCCCAACCTTGACGGCGCCTGCCAACGGGGCGACAAATGTTGCCGCAACGCCGACCTTTACGTGGGGAGCCCCGGCCGGAGCGGCCTCATATGCGATCGACGTCGCGACGGATGCAGGATTCTCGAACATTGTTGCGTCGGCTACGGGCCTGACAAGCCCGACTTGGACCTCGAACGTCTCCCTCAATACAAGCTCGACGTTCTATTGGCGTGTGCGTGCGACAAATGCCTGCGGTACCGGGGCCAATTCAGCCACGTTCAGTTTCACAACGGTCGCTGCCCCCGGCGACTGCGGGCCTGGTACGACACCAAACATCGTTTACCAGTACGGCTTTGAGTCGGGCGCGGCAGGATGGCTGCTTGGCCCGGGCGGCTCCGGTACAAATAGTTGGGCACTCTCGACCTCGGCTCCGCATAGCGGTACTTCGCATTACCGGGCGAATGACCCCGCGTCGGTAACCGATCAAAGGCTGATTTCTCCGTCCGTCGTACTTCCGACGGGACAGAATCCGATAGTACTAAAATTCTGGCATGTACCGAACATGGAACCGAATGGCGCGGCGTGCTATGACGGCGGCATTCTTGAGGTGTCTACAAATGCCGGAGGTACATGGACCCAGGTTCCTGCCGCGAGCATTTTGGTAGGTGGATATACAGGCGCGGTATCGACATGCTGTACGAACCCGATCGGCGGACTCTCGGCATGGTGCGGCACATCGACTTATTTCCAGAGCGTAGCCGACATTAGCTCTTATGCCGGGCAAACGGCCCAGTTCCGCTTGCGGGTAGGGACCGATTCGTCCGTAGCCGGTACCGGTTGGGACGTCGACGACGTGGTCGTACAATCCTGCACGTCCGGAGCCACTCCGACCCCGACGGCAACACCGACGAATACGCCGACGGCAACGCCGACCAATACTCCGACGGCAACGCCGACTAATACACCGACGGCAACGCCGACCAATACGCCGACGGCGACGCCGACCAACACGCCGACGGGCACGCCAACAGCGACGCCGACCATTACTCCGACGCCAAGTCCCGGTCCGGGGTTTGAGGGCGACGTGTCACCTCGGCCAAATGGAAATGGTGTGGCCGACTCGACCGATGTGGTCCAACTTAGAAGATTCGCGACCGGCCTCGATACGCCCGGCGTGGGAACGAATGAGGCCCAGCGTGCTGACTCGGCTCCGCTCGCGACCAATGGCGATGGGATCATCAACTCGGGCGACGTTATTCAGGGACGCAGATTTGCCACTGGCCTCGATCCACTGACGCCTGCCGGAGGACCGACGGGGCCGTCGATCGTTCCAGAAGGATTCTCATCGTTCATCGATGACATTTATGCGTACTTCTTTGGACGTGAGATCCAGGCAGGTACCGAAAAGGCAGTTAGCGGCGGCCAGGTTACAATTCCGATCGAGATGGTCCCCTACGGTGATGAGGCAGGGATGAGCTTTACTATCGAGTACAACGCATCCTTGCTGGCGAATCCGCGGGTCATTCTCGGCGATGCGGCCCCTGATGGTGCGGTTCTCACGGTAAACGATGCCGAATCGGGCCGCATCGGCATTCTTGTCGATTCGACCGAAACGATGGTCGCATCCGCGGTGCCGAGGCGTATCGTGTTGATAACTTTCGACGTAGCTGCCGGGGCAACAGGCGATTCTCCGATCGCCGTCACGGGATCGCTTGCGAACAAAGGGATCTCCGATCTTGCCGGCAACACGCTTTCAGTGAGATATGTTGACGGGACCGTTGCGATCGCCTCCGAATCGAGGTAGTTTCATGAAAAGATGCGGTAAAGGGCGGCTCGGATAAGCCGCCTCTTGAAATATCACCGGTTGTACAACAATGGATTTTCAAAGATTTAGATTACGCGGGTTCAAGCGGCTGTCTGAGGCCGTAATGGACTCGCTTGGCGAATTGGAGAAAAAGACCATTCATGAGATTTGGCGTCGGGGCGAGTCGAGCGTAAGCTCGCTTTGCTCGGCATTTGGCGACATCTACGCCTACACAACCGTGATGACAACGCTCGACCGACTTTACAAGAAGGGGTTGCTCTCGCGCCGAAAGGCGGGCCGGGCATTCCTTTACAGCTCGGTTTACTCGATGGAGGAACTTGAGCGGGGAGTAGCTCAAGATGTCATTTCGGCACTCCTCGATACGAGCCTCGGTAAGGCAGAACCAGTACTCGCGTGCATCGTGGATTCGGTGAGCGACCGCGACCTTCAGCTCCTTGACGAACTCGAGCGGCTCGTCAAAGAAAAACGTGCAAAGCTAAAAACGGAGGGCCCGGCGTGATGTACTTTCTGCTCGGCCTCTGTGTCACTCTGGCCTTTCTGCTGATCGTGAATATGACGGTCGCTTTGGTGGCGTCTCTCTTGTGGAAGGTTATCAAACGCCCGGCCAGGCGGCTTTCGGTCCAGGCCCGTACAAGGTTGATCTTTGGCCTTCGGATCATCCCGGTTGTATCCGCATTAGTGTTCGCCAAGGCCTTCATCCTGCCGGCGTATCTTATTCACGAACCTGAGGATTCGGGCGAGATCGTCAGCGCCAAGTTGGCCCTGATAGCGGTTCTTTGCGGACTTGGTGTGATCGTC
>CAYSMU010000196.1:0-6242 GCA_964432145.1 uncultured Chloracidobacterium sp. | reverse complement strand
AGGGCGAGCCACCCCCGAGCCACCCCGGAAAAGGAGTGGAGAGTGCAGAGTGGAGAGTGGAGAGTGGAAAAAGGGGAAAAGGGCAAAAGGTGAAAAGGCGAAAATGTGAAAGAGTGAAAATGTGAAAGAGTGAAAAGGGGTAAACGTGAAAAAGTGAAAACGTGAAAAAGTGAAAAAGTTGAGTGGCACCGTACTTTGTCCTTTATCCGTCCTTCTTTATGTTTTCGCCTCTGTGCTCTCTGTGGCCGATCTTGCTTCATCCGTCGCTGCCGTAAATTATTCTTGCAGAATGGATCAAAAACGGGCATAATTCCCGTGTTTTGCTCTCGCAGATATCAGCGTGATACATCCGTCCGGGTTCCAATGCGGTGCGTTTCGGTTCGGTTTTGAGAGTCGGTCTTTGGAGAGTTTTGGAGCAGTTGATTCTTGGTTAGGATGCGCCGCGGATTTCGACGGGGATTAGGACCTAATTCTTCCCGGCCTGCCTTTTTCGTTGCTTCAAATCACATAGTGAGGAAATGGGAAATAAACTATACGTCGGTAATCTATCTTTTCGCGTGACGAGCGAAGATCTGCAGGAACATTTTGCAGCGGCCGGAGCAGTTGAGTCGGCCAATGTTGTTTATGATCGCGAAACCGGCCGTTCGCGCGGGTTTGGATTTGTCGAAATGGCCGATGACGACGCCGCAACGGCGGCGATCGCCCAGTTCAACGGCTCTGAGTATGACGGCCGCAATATGGTCGTGAACGAGGCCCGGCCTCGTGAAGATCGAGGCGGCGGCGGATATCGGGCCGGACGCGGCGGTGGCGGCGGTGGATACGGCGGTGACCGCGGCGACCGCGGCGGTTACGGCGGCGGCGGCGACCGCTGGTGACAAAGTAAAAGAGGTCAAATGTGAAAAAGTGAAAAAGCTGCGTCTGCTTAGGACCTGACTTTTTCACTTTTCCCCTTTTTCACGTTTTCCCTTTGATCAGTCGATCCTCCCGTTGTAGTTTGCAAGGCTGACAACGATATCGTCCATCAGCGAGGTGCGTTGGCTGGTGACGGCAACGCCGTTCACGATAAACGAGACCACGAGTTCTTCGCCTCCCGCGGTCTTAACATATCCCGACAGGGCAGAGACCTGATCGATGGTGCCGGTTTTGCCGCGCATATTGTTTGCCGCGGCGGTGCCCTTAAAGCGGTTGGCGAGCGTGCCGTCGATGCCGCCGATGGTCAGGCTGTCACGCCACGCCTGGGCGTTCCTGCTTTCCTTTGCCATGTAGGTGTAGAGGGTGACGACGGCGCTCGGCGTGATCAGGTTGTGCCGCGAAAGGCCGCTTCCGTCGTATTGCAGGATGCCGTCGGGCGGCACTCCGATCGAGGTCAGAAACTCTTTGACGACGTTGATGCCGAGCCTCGAACTGGTTCCCGTGGCCCCATTGACGCGGCCGACCTGTTCGCCGAGTGTCCAAAGGATCGTCTCGGTAAACATATTCTGGCTCGGCTTCATCGTTTTGGCAGCTATCTCGCGAAACGGCACCGACTCGAGCCGGGCGACCTCGACCTGCGACGGCTCGGGTTTGACGTTGGGCGGCAAAGCTCTTGTGCCGCCCGTGACGATTATGCCGCTCGATTCGAGACGGCGTTTGAGCAGGGCGACGAAGAGTTCCGCGGGCCGAGTGACTGCGATCGAGGTCCGATAGCCATTGTCACCCGCGGGCATCGTGCCCGAGATCTCGAGGATATTACGGTCGATCTTTTTGACGACCGATAGGTCACGCCGCGAACCGCCATTCGTCGTGACGCAGGTGTTAGATATTTGAAAGAGCGTGTTTGCCGGGGCGATGTTGGCGATACACGGCGAACCGACCGATCCCGGCGTGACCGCCAGGTCGACCGCGTTATCATTGATCGGCAAGGCCGAGACCTCGGCACCGTAATATGCCTGGAGGTCGTCCCATTCCCATGTGTCGGGGATGTAGAAGCCTTTGAAGTAGCTCTCGTCGGCAAGGATGCTGCCGTCGATCTTCTTGATGCCGGCGGCTGCGATCTTGTCGACGAGCCGGTCGATGCCCTTAAAGTAGGTATTCGGATCGCTCGCGGACGTGCCAAAGAAAGCTGTCGAGATCGAAACATCGCCGCGGCCAAGAACCCGAAGGTCGCCTTTGATCGTACCGGACGAGTCGGGCAGGGAATTGGCAAAGACGCTCGTCACGAAACGGAAATCGGGGCCAAGCCGCTCGAACGCGGTCGCGACCGTAAAATTCTTCTGGTTCGACGCCGGCATGAAGTATTTGTCCGAGTCGTTCTCAAAAACGACCTTGCCCGTGGCCAGCGAGACGATCTTGATCCCGACCCGTCCGCGGCGGACCTCGGGAGCGAAAAGTCGCTGCCGGATCTTGGTCTGGAGTTCGTCAAGCGACTGGATCGGGACGAAAGGCGAAGCCGATGGTGTCGGTGAGGCTATCGGTGTCGGCGCAACCGTCGGCGTGACAGTGGGCTTGGCCATGGTGACCACACGCGGGCGTGGGGTCGGTGATGCTGCGGGAAGCGGAAGGCCGTCCGCCCGGCCGGTGCCAGAGGCCATTAACGCTATAGAGAACAGCAGAGTGAGTAATGTGATGCGGCTCACACCTTTGTCAACATGGTTCATGTAGAGAATATTACAGGAAAACAAGCTATTCTGGCGAGAAACACCGCTGGCCGCAGGTTATGATTCTCCAGGTCAGGTGATAAAATTGCAGTGATATGACCGGGTGGCGAATTGGGCCAATAATATAATGCGTAGAATTAAACTGATCGTAATAATCTTGTTTGCCGTTTCGGTGGCGTTCGCTTTTCTGCTCAAATCTTCCCGAAATACGGTGGTTGCCAGCAGTCCTCTTGCCTTGGCAGCTCCAACGGGAGTCACTGCGTCGGATGACGACTATTCGCTGAAAGTCGGTATTCACTGGGATGCGATCCGCGGTGCGACGCGGTACCGCGTGTTCCGAAATACCGTCAGTGACACGGCCACGGCCGTCGAGGCCGGAGTTACACCCGCAAATTACTTTTTTGACACCGGCGGACAGCAGGGTGTGAGCTATTTCTATTGGGTCCGTGCCGAGAATGACCAGGAGACGAGTGCTTTCAGCGCCAATGACCGGGGCAGCCGAGCGGAGCCGAGGTTTACTCCGGGTCCGTTCCCGGCACTCGAACCGCCTCTCGCACCTCAGGGAAACGAACTCACGGCGGCGAAGTCGTACCTCGGCAAAGCCCTGTTTTGGGATGAGCAGCTTTCATCGACCAAGACCGTCGCTTGCGGTACGTGTCACCGGCCTGGAGCCGGCGGGTCAGATCCACGAACGGTCGTCGGATCGGCACGCAGCCGGAATCCGGGATTCGATAACATGTTCGGAACTGACGATGACGTGTTCGGATCGCCCGGAGTGCCGAAAAATGCGGCCGACGGGAGTTATTCACCCGATCCGACGTTCGGTTTTCGCGAACAGGTGACCGGCCGAAAATCGCCGTCATATCTCAACGCCGGTTATTCGTACAACGGGCTTTTCTGGGATGGACGGGCGACAAACGCTTTTCGTGATCAGATCTCGAATCAACTGCTTCTGCCGTCCGGAGCGTCGCTTGAAAGCCAGAGTGCCGGCCCGCCGCTGTCCTCCGCCGAAATGGCACATGGCGGCCGCACATGGACACAGGTAGCCGCTAGGGTACAGGTCTCGCGTCCGCTGGCTCTCGCGTCGAATATTCCGACGGGACTCCGGACGTGGATCGGTGACAGGACCTATCCAGAGCTGTTTCAGGAGGCGTTTGGTACCCCGGACGTGACGCCCGCGCGTATTTCGATGGCGATCGCATCGCATGAAAGGACGCTTTTCTCGGACAGGACGTTACTCGATCGTTGGTCGGCGGGTATCGAAGTGCCGACCGCGGCCGAGGTTCGCGGCAGCGATGTGTTCTTCTCTGCTGCCTGCAACATCTGCCACGCCGAGGCGTTGATGACGGATCACAATTTCCATAATATTGGCGTCCGTCCCCGTAGTGAGGACAACGGAAGAGGCGTGGTCACGGGGAATCCCGACGATAATGGGCGTTTCAAGACGCCGGGCCTTCGGAACATAGAGCTATATACGGCATTCATGCACAACGGCCGATTTGGAACGCTCGAGGACGTGGTCGAATTCTATAATCGCGGCGGTGATTTTCCGGCACCCAATGTACCTGACGTGATCCGTCCATTGGATCTTAGCCCGCAGCAGAAGGCCGATCTGGTCGCGTTTCTGAAGAGGCCGCTCACAGATCCTCGCGTAGCAAACGAATTGCCGCCATTCGACAGGCCGCAGCTTTACACCGAGTCAAGTCGCATGCCGGTGATCTCGGGCTTTGGCCGGCCCGGACTTGCAGGGTCGGTTCCCGAGGCGATCGCGATCGAGCCACCGCTGCTCGGGAATCCCAATTTCAATCTGGCCGTCGCGGTTTCACCCAGGCAAGGAAAGGCGATCGTCGTGATCGATGACGTTGATCCGGGGATCCGGACGTCCATACCCGCGACCGCATCATTTCTTCGCGCGTCGGCCGAGATCCTGCCGCGAGAGATCGGAGGCGGCTATGCCTCGCTGAATATCGTCATTCCAAGTGACCCGTCATTGATCGGACGGACATTTTACGGAAGGTGGTATATCCAGGACATACGAAATCGAGGACGGATCGCCGTTTCGAAACTGTTTAGCTTTACGATCTTTAGGGCGGAGACGGCACCAACCGGGAACGACTGGCTACCCTCGGACATGGGGGCTCGATAGCGGTTGATCAGGTCGAGGATGCGGAAATAAAAAGGCGGCGGGATCGATCCGCCGCCTCTTACATGAACCTGGCTGCAAATCACTTGCACTTGGAATAACCGCAGTCACGGCAGGAATCGCAGCCGGACGCGTGCTCAAGCTGGCCGCCGCATTCCGGGCAGGTGCCGATCATGCTCGACATCTTGGTTTCGACCGCCGCTGTTTTTCCAATGGCCCGTTCTGATTCGGGCTGGCCATTGAGTCGGCGGCGGACCAAGAGAAGACACTCGGCCACTGCCTGTTCCGGTGACGTCAGTAGCCGCTCGTTAAACCAAACAGCGTGCGACGAGGTCACTTTGTTTAGGCTGTGAGCGACCTCGCGGGCGTCAAAGCCGCCACGAAGCATCTTTGAGGCCAAGAGACCGACGCCGGGGCTGATCGGTCCGGCTACGAAGACCTCGCGGATCGAGGCTCCGTCGTGATTCACGGTGACGTAGAGATTCTGGCCTTCGAACGGAATGCGCCAGGTCGAACCCTGGAGTTCACGCGGACGCTCGACCCTCGACTGAGCAGCAGAAGGCGAATCGGTTGTCGGGCTGGTCGAAGCCGCGGTCGGGACAACGTCGATATCCGGGCTAGTGGCCTTTTCTTTTTCCTTGGTCATCGAGTTGAGGACCTGCCCTTCGCGGCTGCCGTCTCGATAGTAACTTACGGCCTTGCAGCCGAGCTTGCGTGCGAGGTGATAAAGCTCATCGACCGACTCCACGGTGTCGTCTTTAGCTCCGTTACAGGTCTTAGAGATCGCATTGTCTACGTGCTTCTGGGCCGCGGCAAGTACCTTCACGTGGTCGATCGACTTGATCGACATCGCAGAGATGAAGTGGGCCGGTAATTCGCTCTCGTGAGCGACGACGTATTCGGCAGCCTGTTTGATCGATTCCTCGTCGGTCTGGTCGACTTCGATCCCGAGAGCCTCGGCGGCCAGCGAATGGACGTAGGTTCTGGTACCGAGTGTGTCTTGGCGAACATAGGCCCACGAGAAATTCGGCTCGATGCCCGATGAAGTCTCGGCGACCAACGAAATCGTTCCGGTCGGAGCGATCGTTGTAACCTCATAATTTCGAGGTGTCAGCGGAATGTCGCGGGGAATTCCGAGATCCTCATAAATGAACTTTGCGTATGCGTCGCGATTGGCCTCGAATTCAGGAAACGTGCCTTTTTCCTTGCCCAGGCGAAGGGATGCGAGCCACGATTCGCGTCGGACGAAACCCATCACCTTTTCCATGAGCGACATCGATTCCTCGCTGCCGTAGGTGATGCCAAGTCGCAAACACAGATCGGCAAAGCCCATGATGCCGAGGCCGACGGGGCGAGTTCGTTTCACGACGTCATCGATCTCGGGAAGCGGGAAATAGCCCGCGTCGACGACATTATCCAGGAACTGCGTACAAAGCTGCGTGACTGTAGAAAGCCGTTCCCAG
>CAYSMU010000195.1:0-6261 GCA_964432145.1 uncultured Chloracidobacterium sp. | reverse complement strand
ACACGAAAGATAAAAATGGCTTCTATTTTTAGTGTCTTCAGTGTTTTTCGTGGGCGAACTTCTTATTTCTTTGAGTAGCTCTTGTAGATCGTCTCGACCCATTGTTCGGTCTTGATGAATCCCGAACCTGCATCCTTATATTTTTCAGGGAAACCGGCTTTCTTGAGGTCGTCGAGCGACTTTCCGGCCTTCATACCGTCCTGGACGATCTTTACGGTGTCGACCAGCATTGCGTGATAGGCCTTGAGATCGGCGATCGTCGAAACCGCCCCGTGCCCGGGGATGATCTTCGCGTCCGCCGGGATCATTTTGATCAAATCGTCGATGTTCCTGATCAGGCCTTCGACCGAACCGCCGCTTTCGAGATCGACAAAGGGAAACCGCCCAACGAAAAAGTCATCGCCAAGGTGAACGACATTTGACCCCGTGAAAAAAAGTGCCGTATCGCCGTCGGTATGGCCTTTTGGCATGTGAATGGCGTTGATCCGCTCGCCGTTGAAATAGACAGACATGCCGGCTCCATAGACAAACATCGGCAATGCGACCTTGGGAGACGGCGTCCGGGCCTGGCCGCGAAACATCGTGGTCTCTTCCATTCTCTTGCGGACGTTCTCGTGAGCGATGATGATCGAGTCGCGGCCGAATATCTCGTTGCCGCCCGTGTGGTCGCCGTGCCAATGGGTATTGAAGATAAATCTGGGTTTGTCGGACCCGAGCTTGGCCATCTCGGCCTTGACGCGGTCGGCGACATTTGCGTACTGGGTGTCGATCATCAAAATACCTTCGGGGCCGACGCTAAGGCCGATGTTGCCGCCATTGCCGAAAAGGACGTGAATGTTGCCGGCGACCTTTTCCGTGCGAAAGGTGGTTTGCTGTTGAGGCACGCTGTGGCCCTTGATCAGGTCGGTGTGGCCGAATGCGGTCGTCGCGCTTAGCAGCGATGCCGCGAGTGCAAAAACGAGTATTCGCTTCATAGGTATTCTCCGTATATTTGTTTTGGACATTCTAACATTTGAACGCCCGAATCGAACAGATGCGGTTCGAGCATTCTATATGAATCGGCCCTGTGAAAGGCGATACTGCCCGGTAAGGAAGGGATTCGAACGACGCTCGCGTCCGACGGTGGTCTCGGGCCCGTGGCCCGAATATACAACGGTCTCGTCATCGAGCGAAAGTATCTGCTTCTCGATAGATTCGATGAGCTGATCATAGTCGCCTCCGGGAAGGTCGGTCCGACCGATCGAGCCAAGGAATAGGCAGTCGCCGACGAACACTTTCTTCTCGGTTTCCTCGGCGAGTACGACGTGGCCGGGCGTATGCCCCGGACAGTGGCGGACCGAGAAGCGGAGTTCGCCAACCGCGTAGGTTTCGCCGTGCTGCCAGTTCCGGGTCAGACGCGGCGGATCGGCAAATTCGAGGCCGAGAGCCTTTAATTGATGCGGCTGAATGCCCATCATCAGCGGTTGTTTCGGCAGGCCATAGTAGAGAGGCTCGTCATCCTTGTGAAGTAGTACATCCGCACCAGGGAACCGCTGATGCAGGTCGCTTGTTCCGCCTACGTGATCGAGATGGCCGTGGGTCAACGTGATCGCCTGAAGCTCAAGTTGGTTTGCCGTGAGGTAATCGGCCAGCTCATCCGTGGCCTCACCCGGGTCGATACAGATAGCCTTGCGGGTCGTCTCGCACGCGACGATCCGCGTGTTTTGCTGAAAAGGTGTTAATGGAAATGTTTCAATCAGCATTGGCTAATCTCTCAAGATACGGCTCGACCGCAAAGTCGCTCTGCCGCCGGTCGGCCATCACAAAAAGGACGGCATTGCGATATGTTGCGGCATCAGGTTTGCCGGTAAAGCACGGCGTTTCGATCTCGGTCAGATTTAGGTAACTGATCAGACAGCTCAGCAGCATCCAGAGAAGGATCTCTTCGTCAGTACCGATCGGGTTGTGCTTAATGATGGTCTCGCGGTCGTCGCGGATGCCGCTGCATATTCGGGCGAATTCAGCTTCGCTGATCGTGGTCATACGTCTTCTTCGTACATTAGATAATGCGATTCATGCATACCGACTGCGTCGTAAACCTTGCGTGCGTGGTCATTGTCACTCTCGACGTACAGCCTGAAGCCGCAGACATTGCCGGCCGCGGACGCTCGCTCTTTCACGAACTCGTACATTCGGCTGTAGAGATGCTGCCCTCGGGCCTCGGGCTTGATGAATACGCTCTGTATCCACCAGAACCAGGCATTACGCCAGTCGCTCCATTCGTAGGTTACCATCAGCCCGCCGACGATCGTGTCTTCGGCAGTGGCAACCACGTAAAACCCTTTCGTGTGATCAGAAAACACTGCTTCTACGCCGGGCCGCAGGACATCGCGATCGAGCATCTTTCCTTCTGTTTCGAAGGCCATTGCATGGTTAAATTCGATCAACGCGTCGGTGTCATCTCGGTGAGCGATCCTGATATTCATAGTGGTTTCCTTGACGAAAGGCGGTACCGTCCTCTAGCCTAGAATGTTTTGCCCGACGGCATATTTGAATTATATGAAACTGCGGATACTTTATCACGGCAACTGTTTCGACGGTGTTTCTTCCGCCGCGATCTTTACCAAATTCTACCGTGCCAAGGTGCACGCTGACGCCCTCATCGCCTATACGCCGACGATGCATCGTGCGGGCAACGCGTTTGACCGAGATCAGTTTGACGGGGATGAGAACGCGATCGTCGATTTCAAATATTGCCCGGACGAACGGCTGACGTGGTGGTTCGATCATCATCAGTCAGCTTTCCTTTCGAAAGACGACGAGCAGCATTTCCTCGCGGACACCTCGGGCAAGAAATTTCTCGACACCACAAGCAAGTCGTGCGCCGAGTTTATCGCTCGTATTGCCAGGGAGCAGTTCGGTTTCGAAGACAGATCGCTTGCTGAATTGGTCGAGTGGGCACATATCATCGACGGGGCCCTATACGAATCGCCTGCCCAGTGCGTCGAACTGCGTTCGTCGGCCCTAAAGCTCATGCAGGTCATCGAAGGCGAAAAAGACCCCGAATTCGTCGAACAGATCATCCGGCTGCTCACCGAAAAGTCTCTTGACGAGATCGTCGCGAGCGAGGAGATACAAGCCAAGCTGGAACCGATCCTGGAGCGGCATTGGAAAACTGTTGAGTTGATCAAAGCGCGGTGCATCTACGAGCGCGGCGTGGTCCGATTCGATCTGACCGATACGGACATCGACGGATACAACAAGTTCATTCCTTACTATTTCTTTCCGGAAACGACCTATAACGTCTCGCTTTCGCAGAGCGATTTTCGCACCAAGATCTCGGTCGGCTCAAATCCGTGGGCCCCGCGGCCGCGAACTCATAATATCGCCGAGATATGCGAGCGCTACGGCGGCGGCGGCCACGCGGTCGTCGGTGCCGTCTCGCTCAAACGCGAAGACCTGGAACTCGGCAGGCAATATATGCAGGAGATAATTGAGATACTTCGATTCGATAATTAAAAAAGGCGGGCCGCAAAGCCCGCCTTTCTCGCTTGAGATTAAGCTGTTCTATCCCTTCGAATAAATACGGGTAGAGGTCGTCGTGCCCTGCATCCCCTGCGACTCGACGGTCACGGTCAGCGATTTGCCGTCTGCTCCGAGTTCAAAGGTCTGTTTAGTCGAGTTTTTCATTTCGCCGTTCGGGCCGTTCATTGTAAACGAACGAGTCGTTACAAGTTTTGAACCTTCCCACTTCGAACCGGCGGTTACCGGGACAGTATTTTGACCCATCGTCTGATCGGTCGTGGTTTCTTTCCCCAGCGGAAACGTCTGCGGGCCGGCGCCCATGCCGCCACCGCCCATGCGGCCACCGCCCGGAGGGCCGCCGGCAGGTGCTCCCGCGGGAGGAGCGATACGCTTGGTCTCGGTCTCGATCTTAATATCCGTAGCCGTTTGTGTAATGGTGACCGTCTGCGACTCGATCGACTGTTTCTCGCGGTCGGTGAGTTTCGACTTTGCGAGGTCGAGATTCCATTTACCGCTGAAATCCGCCGGCGCCTTCTGAGCCGATACGGTGAATGCCAATGCCAATACGGCGATGGCCGCTGCCAAAACAAAGTTCTTCTTCATAAAATAGCTCCTGTTCGAGATTCAAATTGGATTCTTTTCCGACTTGTAAGACGCAAGTGTACTCCAATTGGTTTTGCCGATAGTGTAAAGAATTGTAAACCTATACCTTCGACCTTCGGCCCACCCGCACAGAGCGTCAAGATCCCGCCTCCGTTTCCTCACGTTTGTGCAAGTTGCTGTGCGTATAGCTGTAAAAGAAATACACTATGAGCCCGACCAGCAGCCACACACCAAAGCGGATCCAGTTGGTAATGCCAAGCTCGGTCATCAGATAGGTACAGCACATCACGCCAAGCACCGGGATCAGCGAAAGCCGTTTGACGAAGCTTAGTACGACCATCACAAGCGAGAACGCCGCGAACACAAAGTACGGGATCTTGTGATAAAAGGCGGCTTCCTCAGTCGAGCTATAATCGGTGAAAAACGTCTTCAAAGCCTCGCCGTTGAAATAGTACAAACCGCCCACGATCAGCACCGCCATGACTGGTACGATGAACTGCGAGTTGATATACGGCACGAACCGCTTCTCGCCCGCAAACTCTTTGTCCTTGACCAGCACACCGGCACAAACGATCACGAACGCGAACAGCGTTCCGATGACCGAGAGGTCGGTGACCTCTGAAAGGTTCATGAACAACGCCGGCACGGCGACAACGATACCGGTCAGGATCGTCGAGAACCACGGCGTCCGAAACCGCGGATGTATCGACGAGAAGATCTTCGGCAGCAGGCCGTCACGGCTCATCGCCATCCAAAGACGCGGCTGGCCGAGCTGGAAAACGAGAAGCACGGTCGCGATCGCTACGATCGCACTCACCGCGATGATGCCTGAGATCCACGGGATGTTAACGCCCTCGGGGCCGAAGACGAACGCCAGCGGATCGCCGACTGCGAGTTTGGTGTACGAGACCATTCCGGTCAGGACCAGTGCCAAAAGCACATACAGCACCGTACAAATGATCAGGCTGTAGATCATTCCCCGCGGCAGTGTCTTGTACGGGTCCTTGCATTCCTCGGCCGTGGTCGAGAGAGCGTCAAATCCAATATACGCAAAGAATACGGCAGACACGCCGGTCATCACGCCGCCAAAACCGTTCGGCATGAACGGGCTCCAGTTTGCGGTGTTGACATAGAACGCACCGAGAATGATGACGAGCAGAATGATCGCGAGCTTGACCGCGACCATGATGTTCGAGGCCGTCTTGGATTCGCGGATACCGACGTAAACAAGACATGTGATCAGGAAGACAATACCCAACGCCGGAAGGTCGAGCACGACCGGAAGGCCCGCGAGTTGTGGAGCCGACGTCCACGCAGTAAATGCGTCGATCGCGCCGCACGAGACGACAGCATCCTTGGCTTCGCAGGCTGCCCGCAGGCTCTCGACGGTTGCACCACCGCCTTTCATTGCCTCGCTGACGGCATCAAATCCCAGGTGGGCCGTTCGAAAATCCATGGTGTAATTGAGCGGAATGTTTATGCCGTTTGCGGCCAGCAAACCTGTAAAATAGTCGCTCCACGAGATCGCGACGGCGATGTTCCCGATGGCGTATTCGACAAGAAGGTCCCAGCCGATTATCCACGCGAGCAGCTCTCCGAACGACGCGTATGCATATGTGTATGCCGAACCGGCGATCGGTATCTTCGACGCAAATTCCGCGTAACAGAGCGCGGCAAACCCACAGGCGATCGCAGCGAAAATAAAGAGCAGAATGACCGCGGGGCCGCCGCGATTTGCGGCGTTACCGACCATCGCGAAAATGCCCGCACCAATGATCGCGGCGATGCCGAGCATCGTCAGGTCAAATGTCCCAAGCGAACGCCTTAGGCCGGTGTGTTCCTCGCCCGGAGCACCTGGAACAAGTTCGGCATCCGAAAAACCCGCGGCCGCATCGGCCTGGATCTGTGCGATAGACTTCTTGCGAAAGAGTGAGTTTGACATAGTTTTTTAGTTTCGCCCGGGAGAAAAATAAACAGTGACGATTGACAGAACAAACCGCCAACTCGTTTTCTGCCGCTTGTTGCTCGTTACTTATGACCTGTTACTAATCCGCCAAATTCTGACCCAAATTCGCTGAATATGCAAGTATTTACCGGCACGAAACGCATGGCCGCGTTCATCGCGGGAACGAACGGCCCGATATTCCCGCAAAA
>CAYSMU010000194.1:0-6276 GCA_964432145.1 uncultured Chloracidobacterium sp. | reverse complement strand
ACCTTACGCAACGCTAAGACCGCGTCGGTCAACGACTGGGGAGCCGTCTGCTTTACCGAAGGGCAGCTTTTTCAGGCTACGATGAGGCCGGACCTTGATATTTTTGACCGCGTCGGCGGCGGCGATTCGTTTGCTTCGGGACTGATCTATGGGTTCCTGACTGGCGAATCACCCGCATGGGCCGTCAACTGCGGCGCCGCTCATGGAGCATTGGCGATGACCACGCCGGGCGATACGACAACAGTCGGCCTGGCAGATGTTCTGAGAGTAATGAAAGGCGGTGGGGCCCGCGTCGCAAGATAAAGGTATGAATAAAGCGCAGATCGTAAAGCATATTGAGGACCTTGGTCTCGTTCCTGTTGTTCGTGCATCTTCGGCCGCTGAGGCGATGCAGGCTATAGAGGCGATCAAAGCCGGCGGAGTAAATGTCCTTGAGATCACAATGACGGTACCCGGTGCAATGAAGGTGATCGAAAAGGTCGCCGACAAATATGGCAGCGAGGTCCTTGTCGGTGCGGGAACGGTCCTCGATCCCGAGACGGCACGGTCGTGTCTGCTGGCCGGTGCTCAGTTCATAGTCAGTCCCGCTCTGAATCTTGCCACGATCGAACTTTGCCATCGTTATAGTGCGCCGGTTGCGCCGGGCGTTCTGACCCCGACCGAGGTGATCACCGCGTGGAGCGCCGGCGTTGATTTTGTGAAGGTATTTCCCTGCGGTTCTGTAGGCGGTGCAAGTTATGTAAAGAATCTCAAGGGTCCGTTCCCGCAGGTTAAGATCATCCCGACCGGCGGTGTCTCGCTGACAACCGCCGCGGACTTCATCAAGGCTGGTGCGACGGCCCTTGGAGTCGGTACCGATCTCGTCGACGTCAAAGCGATCCGCGAGGGCAACGCACAGATCGTTACCGAGCGGGCCCGACAATTTGTCGACATTGTTCGACAAGCCCGGGGATAAACGTGTGAAAGTTTGGTTGAGTCAGCCCGAGGTTAGCATTCGCTCGACATACTTTGCGATCACGTCCGCTTCCAGGTTGACGCTATCGCCGGGCTCGAGCGTTGAAAGATTGGTCATTTCCCAAGTCTTTGGGATAACAGCCACGTCAAAATATCCGTCACCGAGAGCCGCGATCGTCAGCGAAATACCCTCGACCGAAACCGAACCCTTATGTACAAGATAACGGCCGAGTTCCTGGGGAAATCCGATCCTCACAGTCCAAAAATCGCCGTGTTGAATCGCTGAAATAAACGTCCCGCGGCCGTCAACGTGTCCCTGAACAATGTGGCCGCCAAATCGCGTTGTCGGCAACATTGCGCGCTCCAGATTGACGCGTGAACCCGGCTTCAGTCTGCCGAGCGTCGAACGGTCGAGCGTTTCGGGCGAGACGTCGGCGGCGAACGACCCGGGCGAGACCTCGAGGGCAGTCAGGCAAACGCCGTTAACTGAAATAGAGTCGCCGTTGGCGATTTCAGAAGTGACAAGGTCACCAGATACGACGATCCGTGCACCCGCGGACATATCAACCGAAACCACGCTGCCGAGTTCTTCTATTATTCCCGTAAACATTTAGAACCAGCTCTTCTTTCCGAGGACGTAAGTTTGCGAAAACTCCTCGTCCGACTTCGTCAGATAGATAATTCCTTCAACGATCCCGATCACGGAGACGACGAGAGACGGGATGCCGCACAACAAGAACATCCCGACGATCCACGTCACCAGCATAATGATGCCCTCGGTCGTGTAGCCCATGATAAACTTGTGAACACCCAGTCCACCGAGAACAATGCCGCAGATGCCAGCGACGATCTTCTTGTCGGAACCCGCGGGCTTACCGCCATAGCCGCCGTAGGGCTGCATCGGCATCGGGTTGATCGGCAATATCGTTCCGCAGTTGGAACATCGGCCCCCCGAGTCGAGGTTTTGTGTTTTGCATGTGGGGCAAGATACGTACTGGGTTTGCATAAGTATTTTCTAACGCTCCGTCAGGAATTATCGAACACCGGCTCGATCGTAGATAGCTTACGAATATCGATCGAGATAGGTTCGCCGTCTTCCACGGGGTTATAAATGCTAACGAACTTATGCCCGCAGCGGATCTCGTGGGGTTTGTAGGATGAGCGCGTGTGAACGACCTGAGCAAAAGTCTCGTCGGTCGCGGTGAGCAGTATCAGCAATTCGGCATCGGTGTCGATCAGATCTCGCTGGGTCAGGCCCTTCATTGGGGAATCTTCGTCTATCGGATGTACCACGGTCCATGACAGCGGGAAGAACGCGACCTTGTTACGTTCGAGTTCGAGGAAGTCGAAACGGCGGACCGCTCTGCCGTTCTCGTTTACGAATCGGGCGAACATGACCTTTATCTCTACCTCGATCAGCTGATTACTGCGTCCATTCACCAGGCGGAACATCAGGCCTTCAATGCCGCGGTACGGGGCGATGACGGCAACCTCGCTGAAGAGTACCTTTGCAGTTGGGCGCGCAAACCTGGCAAACACTACTCCCGTGATCAACGCATTGGCGAGCAGGCTGTAATAAGATTCGATCGTGACCAATAGATTGGGAATTATGCCCACCGGATGGATGGTCCCGTAACCGATCGTGGCGAAGGTCTGCACGCTGAAGAAAAACCCGCGAACAAACAAACTCGCCGTCGGCTCTGCTGAAGTGTCGACCAAGGCCGACGAGCCGAACGACGCATACATCAATCCAAAGATGATGTTGCTTACGAAGTAAAGCAGAAGAACCAGGAGCAGGAACGTCCGCCACTTCATCGACAGCAGCGTGTGGTAAAGATTGAGTGACGAGAGAAACGGCATCCCCGTCCGGCCCACGTTGAACGATCCGTCCGGATTAAGCAGCCGCTCGCGGCTTTGGCCCGCAACGACCGAACCGAATCCAAGGTCCTTTTCCTCTTCTGCGGCGAGATCGCCCGCCTCAATTGTGCTGTCTAGAGTTTGCTCTGTCACGGTATTGCAGATTATAGCGAGCGGCCGTGTCGATTGTAAAAGATCGGTCAGGATGGAATAATCAGGAGTTCAAATATATGGCCGAACCTGCACACGACATTCAACCTCCCAAGCTTCGGGCGACCCCGTCGGGCGAGATCGATAATTCGTCGCTCGCAGACCTCATCGAGTGGTTTCTCAACTTTGATGAACGCGTCACGCGAATGCGGCACCCGAATACCGAAGAGATCTTTCAGTGGAAGCAAAAGGACGACGAGGCCAATGGCGTCGGAATTTATCCTTTTGAGAACGCAGAGGCACGGTTTGCGATCGGCGTTGTGCAAGCTCTCGCCGAGAACAAAGGGGAACCGCTCCTCAAGCTCTGGATCACCGACGTTATCGAAGCCCTGGGCCGGGCACGTGAAACCAAGACCGACCTCACCACAGCGTACGATCTCGACGCCGACCTCGAGGCTTTCTCTCTCAAGAAAGCGGAGAAGCTTACCACCAATACCGAGCGCCGGCTCTATCTGTCCAGTTGCTGGCTCGAGGTTCTGTGCACCGCCGAGGCACGTGTTCTCGGTTGGGTCTACCAGGAGATCTACGGAAAGCCTTTTGCACCGTAGACGTCCTACCGCAAAGTCTGGCATTGGCGCATGTCGCCAGACTGCATTCCTTTTGCAAAATACTGCATTCTCTGCTGGGCCGAGCCATGGGTAAATGAATCGGGCACGACAAATCCCTGCGTGCGCTTTTGGATGACGTCGTCACCGACCGCCGCCGCGGCCCGTATCGCCTCTTCGGCATCGCCTGCCTCGACGCGGCCTTGCTTGGCGGCAAAATTCGCCCAGACGCCTGCGTAACAATCGGCCTGTAGCTCGAGAGCGACCGACAGGCGATTGTTCTGCCCCGCGCGCTGGACCTTGTCCATATCGCCGGTCAGGTTTTGGATGTGGTGGCCGAATTCGTGCGCGATCACGTATGCTTGCGCGAAATCTCCCGGAGCCTTGAACTCACGCCTTAGCTCGTTAAAGAACGAGAAATCGAGGTATAGCTTGTAATCGCCCGGGCAATAGAATGGGCCCGTCGCGGCACTCGCGTACCCGCACGCGGACGATATCTGGCCGGTAAAGAGTACGAGCTTTGGGTCCTGATACCTTACCCGAGGAGCCTGCTGCGGCAGAATTTGCCGCCAAGCGTCCTCGAGGTTGCCCATGATGGCGCCAACGAACTGGCGCTGCTCATCCTGAGTTACCGTCTTATTCGCGGCCTGTCCGGGAGCGGGAACATCGGTTCCGGTCGGGGCGGCCTGACGGAGCAGTTGACTTGGGTCGCCGCCGCAGAGATAGATAGCGATCGCGAGTACGACGACGCCGAGGCCGCCTCCGCCGATCGCAATGGGCCCGCCCATACCGCGGCGGTCCTCCACATTATTGCTCTGTCGCTGATCTCTCCAACGCATAACGTCTATACCTTCTATTTCATGATGTACGGCAATCTTAGCATTTTTAAGGGCGCCCGGGCACCTGAGAACCAGCGGCGTTATTTTCTCCGCAAAACCTTGACAGATGTAGATTTACAGGATTATGATTCAAGCACGCTTTAGTTCAATTTGTCTTTCACGTTTCCGAACCCTAGGAGGAACAATGATCAAACTAGACATAGTCAATTTGGTCTCGGATCGTACCGGCGTCCCCAAGCAGAAAGCCGAGCAGGTCGTGGATTCGTTATTCGAAGCCATGAAGGATGCTCTCGCTCAGGGCAAACGCATCGAACTGAGGGGATTTGGCGTCTTTGTCGTTAAGCCCCGCAAACGCGGTGTGGGCCGCAATCCGCGCACCGGTACGGAAGTTCCGATCCCGGCCGGAAAGACCATCAGATTCAAGCCCGGCAAGGAATTGTCGGCGAAAGCGGTCGGCTAAGGCCGCGACGGAAGATTCCGATTTTTTTGAGATCGCAGATCGCAGGGTTGAAGTGTAGCCTGCGCATCTGCGATTCTCTTTGTTCGACTCTGTTAAATGACCGAACCTGAGAATTACGACTTGCTTTACGAAAACCGGCCGGTGCTCAAGCCGACCGCCGGCACATACGTTCGCCATCTGCTGCTGCTCGCCCTGACGTTTTGTACGGTGACGCTCGCCGGTACAATGTTCCCGTTTGGGCGGTTTGATACGTTTCCCGAGTCAGACCCGCAGACATTCGCACAATTTCTGGATTTCGTGTTTTCGATGCCGGTCCGTTATATCACCCTGATCGGCGGCGCGGTGACGAATGTCATCGTAAATCCTGCCGAGCTGGCATACGGCCTCAGTTTTTCTGTTTCCCTCCTATTCATATTGATCTGTCACGAAATGGGGCACTACATCGCCTGCCGCATTTATCGGGTTGACGCGACGCTGCCATTCTTTATTCCGACGCCGCCGATGGTCGGGCCCGCGGGAACTTTCGGGGCATTTATCAAGATCCTGTCGCCGATGCCGTCGCGAAGGGCGGTTTTCGATATCGGCGTCGCCGGGCCGATCGCCGGTTTCATCGCGTTGATACCGGTGGCACTGATCGGCGTCGCCACGATGCAGACCGTTTCGCCGGAGGTGCTTGGCAATTCGCAGGGCACATTGGTGTTTACCGATCCGCTGCTGATGCGCCTTATCGCGATGTTGTTTGGAATAGATCTCAAATTCGGCATTGGCAACGCGTTCTACTTCGCCGCGTGGGTCGGCCTGCTCGTCACCGCTCTGAATCTGATACCGTCGGGCCAGCTCGACGGCGGGCATGCGATCTACGCTGTGCTTGGTGAAAAGGTCCACTACTGGACGGGCCGCGTCGCATTCTTTGTAATGGCGACGCTGTCGATCGTGGGATTCTATTTCTTCAACAGCCCGAGCGGATTTCTGATCGCGGTAATTCTGGCGGTCATGATGCGGATCCGTCATCCGCGGCCGTGGGACCAGACTCCGCTCGATGCAAAACGCAAGGTTATAGCCTTACTTACATTAATAATATTCATGCTGTGCTTTGTACCGTTTCCGATACAGATCAACTGATCAGTGAACCGTCAACAGGGAACAGTAACAAGCGGATCTGTTACGGTTTTCCGTTCACGGTTTACCCTACCGCGGGCAGCAATCCCTTGATCTCGGTGACCATCTTTTCGACGTCTTCCTGGCCCTCGAGGGCGATCATAAAGAAATCGTAGCTTGTCTTAAAGCACACCATTCCGTTGCCGAAGAACCAGACACCCTCGAGCAGCGGATTGCCGCCGATGATGTTGCCAATGGGGAAGCCCGTGACCGTCGCGGGGTTGAAGATGTTGGTCATCATCACCGCACCCGA
>CAYSMU010000193.1:0-6285 GCA_964432145.1 uncultured Chloracidobacterium sp. | reverse complement strand
AACGTCCTGTATTTTAAGCGGAATGCGCTTTTCGATAGCGAACTCGGCGAGTACCGTCTCGCCGTCGTCAGCGTAAATGGTCGTAACCTGCGGCGGGCGGTAGGTGGCAAGGGCCGAAACCTCGACCGAGTAGCGCGAATTATTCAGATAATAAGAGGCAAGCACGCCTGTTAGAGCACCGGCCGACAGAGCCAGCAGCAGCGAAGCGAACAGGAACACAAATCCCGAAAAAAGGCTCTTGTTTGAACCGTTGCTTACAGATTCCGCGGACTGAAACTTCTTTACATCTACTGCCACCTTGATGACCTCCTAGTTGACGAAACGACGCAGCTTAACACTAACAACAAACCCGATCGCGATGAACGTCGATAGGATCGCCGACAATCCCGCGCTCATGAGCGGCAGCGGAACACCGATCACCGGCAATATGCCGAGGGCCATTCCGATATTCATGAATATCTGGAAGACCATGCCGCATACGATGGACATTATAACAAGCATTCCCGCACGGTCCGAAGCCTCTCGGGCCCCGGCCATCATGCGTGAAAGCAGCAGCGCGTACGCCAGAAGCAGTGAAACGCAGCCGATAAACCCTGTATTCTCCGCTGTTACGGCAAAAATAAAATCGGTTTGCGGCTCGGGCAGGAATTTGAGTACGCTTTGCGACGTCTCGGTCTCGCCCTGGATCCCGGCGATGCCGCCCTTGCCTACGGTGATCGTCGACTGAATAGTGTGATAACCATAGCCGCGGGGATCGACTTGATCGGGATTCGTGATAGCCAGGATGCGTTCCTGCTGGTATCGCTTGATCTTTCCGGTTTGCACACCGACGTACCAGCCGGTGGGGATCATTATCGCCGCTGCAACTGCCGCAAGAACAACGTAGCGGACCCTGAGGCCCGACAAAAAGAAGACCGCGGCAAGGATAGGAAAATACGTGATGGCCTGTCCGACGTCGGGCTCGAGCAGGATCAACCCCACGGGCCCGGCGAAGATCGCACCGCCGATGAGCATTTCGCGCAGCTTGAGATTTGTCGGTTTGCGGGCACCGAAGTATTTGGCCAGCATTAGAACGGTAGGTATCTTGGCGATCTCGGACGGCTGAAACTGCAGGCCAAATATGCGCAGCCAAGCCTTTTGTCCGTTGACCTGTACGCCAAGCGGCGTTAAGACAAGGAGCAGCAATACGAGTCCGATCACATAAAAGATCGGGGCCGAATCAATGAACCTCCGATAGTCATTGAACGCGACGATGACAAACGCCACCAGAGCAAGCACGATGCCATATATTTGCTTTGTCCAATAGCCCTCGGTCGGCAGTGCATTGTGGATCTGCCACACCCCAAACGCGGCGATCGTGACCGCCAAGAGGGCCGTCAGCCAGTCAAAATCTCTGAGATCGCGTTTTTCAAGGATTGCGACCATCTGCTATTTAGCTGCGACCTCCGTTGTTTCAGGTGTCTGGCGAGGATGTTTCGAAAGATATGACTCGTACACGCCCTTGGCCGCCGGCGCCGCAAAACTGCCGCCGAAACCGACGTTCTCGATCAACGCAATTACCGCGATCTCCGGCTTGTACGCGGGAGCAAAACTGACGAACCACGCATGATCCTTTTTGGCTCCGACGTCTTTGCCAAGTTCGGCGACCTGGGCGGTTCCGGTCTTGCCGGCGATCTCGAAATTAGGTATGCGGATCGATCCCGCGGTACCACCGCCGTTCACCACGCCCCACATACCTTTGATAACTACATCCCACTGCGGGTCCGTGGCTTCGATCAGCCTTGGTTCGGGCCGCTGGAAACCAAAGCCGGGCCGGGCCTCGAAATAATTTGCCTCACCTTCATTCCCGACAGCAGCGATCGGTCTGAATTCCTTCAGAAAGTGGGGAACGAACATCTTGCCGCGCATGCCTATTGAGGCCACTGCCCGCAACATTGATATCGGCGTAACCACTACCGTATCCTGCCCGATGCCCGAGTACACCGTGCGAATGTCACTCCATTTACCTTCGTTCTTTACGACCCACGGCATCCAGGATTTCGGTGTTTGCGGAACTTTTTCGTTCGGGAGGTCGATGCCCGAGCGCTTATCGTAGCCGAATGTCTCGATCATTTGGATCACGCCCTCGATCTTCATCTTTAGCGCGAGGCGGTAGTAGTAGCCATCACACGATTTAGTGATGGCGTAACTCAGTGGCGGCGACCCGTGGCTGCCCATACATCGCGTGAACTTGTTACCTATAGTGATGCCTCCGCCGCACGCAAGGTTAGAATGCTCGACAGTGATGGCCCCCTGCTGCAGCCCGGCGAGCGATTCGGGGATCTTCCAGGTAGATCCCGGCGGATACCGCCCCTGGATCGCTCGATTGTAAAGCGGCCGCTTCTCGTCCTGCCAATACGCAGCGATCTGTCGCCTGCCCTCAGGTGTGGAGCTGCCGCGAACAAAAATATTCGGATCGAACGAAGGGGCAGATGCCATCGCGAGCATCTCGCCCGTGTTCGGGTCCATCGCCGTGATGGTGCCTCGTTTGGTCGGCGAATCGGCCAATCTCTTTTCCGCCTCCAATTGAAGGTCAAGATCGATGGTCGTTATCATGTCCTGGCCTGACTGCGGCTGGACGACCTCTAGCTCGCTTTGAACACGGCCGCGGCTGTCCACGAGGACTTTTCTGTAACCCGGACGTCCGCGAAGGTATTCGTCGTAATACTGTTCCACACCGCCTTTTCCGATAATATCGCCGGGCCTAAACCCTTTCTCTTGATATTCGGGGTCTTCGAGCTGTTTCGGGCTGATCTCGCCGACGTAACCGAGAACGTGTGCAAGCGTGGTCCCGAGCGGATAAAAACGCTGTGGCTGTAGTTCCACTCTAAGCTCTGGAAACTCGAGCGAATGCGATTCGACCCAGGTAATGTCGCGCATATCGACATTTTCCTTCAGGACCATTGCCTCGAATTCATTTTGCTGCTTGATCAGATTGAGACGCTCGACCACAAACTGACGGTCGAGGTTGAGCCCCCGGGAATAGTCATCGACACGTTCCGCGACCTTTATGTTTTTGAGCGGCTCATTTGAGAGGACTACGTTGTAGGTCGGCCGCGAATCGACGAGCAGCCGCCCATACCGGTCAAAGATAGCTCCGCGCGGCGCCGGTATCGGTATGAATCGAACACGCTGGCTCTCGGCCCGGTCGCTGTAGTATTCTCCGCGAACGATCTGCAGAAAATAGAGACGTACGCCCAAGAGCGTAAGCAAGACAAAAGCCAGGACTTGGATCGTGCCGATCCGAGCTCCTAAATTCTGTATTTGGTCACCGATCTTCATACTGCCTCGCGACGTTATTTATTGAGCCGAATGGGGTTTCGCCGGCGCGTTTGCCGGCGCGGGGTGAACATATCTCTTTTTCTCCGCGGGCTCCGCTCGCCCGAGAAGCTCTGCAGCATAAGGTAAACGAGTGTGCCAACGATGGTCGTACCGATCAGCGAATAAGCGATCGTTGTTAACGGATCGCCCGCCGGCGGCTGCCCAAACAGGCGATGCAGCCCGTAATAGATCAGATCGTCCAGCAAACATGCTCCAGCTATGACGGGTATGCGGAGCAGCAGGTTGTCCAGATAGACGCGCCTTGCGATCTCGGAAACGACATATGCGACGACTGTCTTTGAAAAGCCGCTTGCGCCGAGCAGGCCTCCGCTAAGAGCATCGACCGCTAAACCGGCAAGGGTCCCGAAAATAAGGGCACGGATCGAATTTCGCTGCAGCGCGGCGTAGACGATTATTATCAGAGGAAGGTCGATATACGCGAAAGGCTCAGCGACGTTACGCAGTGTCCACTGAAGCGCGATCGCGATAAGCAATGAGATTGTCAGCTTGACGCCTTCCATTAGCTATTTCTTCGTTTCCTTTGTCGCATTCGGCAGTTTTTGGTCGTACTGCGTCCTGTCGGGCGGTTCGTAAAGTAATATGCCGACCTCCTGCATCGAGCTAAGCCGCGACGCGGGCCGGACAAGGATCTGATGCGGTGTCGTGGCCGAGCCCGATACAACGTTCACGATCTCGCCCACTTTCAGGCCGGCCGGATAAATGCCGTCCTGGCCGCTCGTGAATACGGGCTGTCCAACCTTAACTTCGATCGTGCCAGGTACGTACCGCATTTCGAGGAGGTCGCTCTTGCCTGTACCGCTGACGACGCCAAGGGCATTCGACTCCCCTATCTGTCCGATCACGGCCCCGAGACCGGATTTGTTACGCGTTACGAGGTCGACCTGGCAGGTTAGCGGACTGACTGCGGTTACCCGTCCTATTAAGCCTCCGTCGTCGATCACAGGCATATTGAGGGCAACGCCATCGAGGCTGCCTCTGTTAACGATCGACGAGTCGAACCAGACCGACGGGTCCCGACCAATGATACGTGCCGTGAGCACCTTGTATCGGCTCTGCTCCTTGAGGTCGAGCATTGCTTTGAGGCGTGAGTTCTCTGACGCAAGCTCCTGCTTTTGTTTTAGCTCGACCTCGAGTTCCTGGACGCGTTGTTTCAGCAGATCATTCTCGCTTTGAGCGGAACGGAGATTTGAGATTGAAATGAAGTAATTCGATATCCCCGCGGTGATCGTCGTTACCGGAGACTGGACAAAATCGGCAGCGGTCTGCGTCCAGGCACGGATAACCCGCTGGCCCGTAGTGATCTCGCGAGCCTCAAACGCCATCAGGATAAAATTCACCAGAAGAAGGGCGATCATTAGCCACGGGGCCAACCGCCATACCTCGGTTTGACTTCGCTCAACCATGTGTCAGTGGCAGGTGGCCGGTGGTCAGCGGCCAGCATCAGATCTCTCCGACCACTGACCACAGACCACGGACCACTGCCTTAGCTTCCTGTCATTAATGAATTATCCCATTTGACCCGTTTCAGGAGTTCGAAATCGGAGAGCATCTTGCCCGTGCCGAGCACCACTGACGAGAGCGGGTCGTCCGCGATGACGACCGGAAGACCGGTCTCGATCATTAAGCGCTTGTCGAAATTCTTGAGGAGTGCGCCGCCGCCGGTGAGCACGATGCCGCGCTCGACGATATCTGCGGAAAGCTCCGGGGGTGTGCGCTCGAGAGCTACGCGGACGGCATTGATAATAGTCGCGATCGAATCTGAAAGTGCTTCCCGGATCTCCTCATCGGTCATCGTGATCGTCTTCGGGATACCCTCGATCAGATTGCGGCCGCGAACGTCCATGGACAACGGCTCCTCGAGCGGAAATGCGCTTCCCAATGCGATCTTTATCGCCTCAGCGGTGCGCTCACCGATCAGCAGGTTGTACTTTCGTTTGATGTACTGCGTGATGGCATCGTCCATCTCGTTACCCGCGACACGCACGGCACGCGAGTAAACGATACCCGAGAGCGAGATGACCGCGATATCGGTTGTACCGCCGCCGATATCGACCACCATGTTACCGTGCGGTTCGGTGATCGGGAGTCCGGCGCCGATCGCGGCAGCCATCGCCTCTTCGACAAGGTAGACCTCGGACGCCTTTGCGCGGTATGCAGAATCCTCAACGGCCCTGCGTTCGACCTGGGTGATCTCGGACGGGATGCCGATCACCACGCGCGGACGAACCCACGATTTACCGTTATGTGCCTTTCGGATGAAGTGCTGGAGCATCTTCTCCGTGACCTCAAAGTTGGCGATAACGCCGTCCTTCATTGGTCGGATCGCAACGATGTTGCCAGGCGTACGGCCAAGCATCTCTTTTGCGTCACGGCCGACGGCCTCGACCTGGTTCGTAACTTTATTGATCGCGACTATCGAGGGCTCAGACACGACAATGCCGCGGCCCTTGGCATAGACGAGCGTATTGGCGGTGCCGAGATCGATCGCCAGATCGCTCGAGAACAAACTAAATAGTGACTTAAATGCCATTCTGGATTAACTCTTCTTACAAATTTTGGCTTAGAGATCGTGCGGAACAGGGTGATTTCGACTTCCGAACCTATTGGATCAGGGCGGCAGAACAGGACACCGTTGCCCAAAACGTCTAACCTAACAGCATACACTTATTTATTAGCATTTTTCTAATCCAATTACACCATTTATTTTGACAATTTGGGTACATTTTATCGGGATTTCAGCCGATCGCCGCATTCAGTGGTCATCGGCGATCGATGCGAGGTTTCCGAACGACGAAATGGAGGCGTATCTCTCGGCCGATTCCAAAAAAAGGCGGCCCTTTAGAGCCGCCTTTTGGTCAGTGGTTAATGGATGAAGGGCTTCATTCGAGGCCGATGAAGTCGACA
>CAYSMU010000192.1:0-6333 GCA_964432145.1 uncultured Chloracidobacterium sp. | reverse complement strand
TCAAGCAGCCCTTCAGTGGCACAGGCTTTCAGCCTGTGCGCCTTTTAATTGCCCCGCACGAAGACACAAGCCGCAGGCTGAGCCGCCGCCTCGCTTGCCCGTTTTCCTGTGAGCCTGTAAACTTGTGCGTTTTCGGCGCGTCGATTTTAGCACTTGTACGGCGGCTCCCGCGTTCCGGTATCCGCCTCTGAGGCTCCAATGAAAATTCACGAATACCAGGGCAAAGCCATCCTCAAAGAATACGGCGTTCCTGTGCCCCGCGGCATAGTTGCACGTTCGCCTGAAGAAGCTGAAAACGCGGCGAAGGAACTCGGCACTGAGGTTGTCGTTGTAAAGGCGCAGATCCACGCGGGCGGCCGAGGCAAGGGCGGCGGGGTAAAACTCGCCAAATCGCCTGCTGAGGCCAAGGAAATAGCATCTCAGATGCTCGGCATGATGCTCGTAACTCATCAAACCGGCCCCGAGGGCCGCGAGGTGAAGACCTTGCTTATCGAGGAAGGCCTGCCGATCGACCGCGAATTCTATCTCGGTATCACGCTCGACCGCGTGACCGGCCGCAACGTCTTTATGGCGTCGTCAGCCGGCGGCATGGACATCGAGAAGGTCGCGGAAGAAACGCCCGAGTTGATCCTCAAAGAGACCATCGACCCCGCAGTTGGTCTACGCGGGTTTCAGGCACGAAAGCTCGCTTTTGGACTTGGAATACCGAACGAACTCATTGGCCAGGCGACAAAATTCATGCTCTCGCTCTACGACGCGTACGAAAAGATCGATGCCTCGCTGGTCGAGATCAACCCGTTCCTACTCACCAAAGACAACCGCCTGATCGCTCTCGACGCAAAGGTAAATTTCGACGACAACGCGATGTTCCGGCACAAGGATTTTGCCGAGCTTCGTGACCTCAATGAAGAAGAACCTCTCGAGATCGAGGCCTCGAAATTCGACCTCAACTACATCAAGCTCGACGGCAACATCGGCTGTATGGTCAACGGAGCAGGACTCGCGATGGCGACGATGGACATCATCAAACTCGCCGGCGGCGAACCTGCCAACTTTCTCGATGTCGGCGGCGGGGCATCACAGGAACGCGTAGAGCAAGCGTTCAAGATCCTTCTCGCTGACCCCCATGTAAAGGCCGTGCTGATCAACATCTTCGGCGGCATTGTCCGCTGCGATATGGTCGCAAACGGCGTTGTCGCCGCGGCCAAGAACCTAGGTGTCTCGATCCCGATCGTCGCCCGCCTCGAAGGCACCAATGTCGAAGAAGGCCGCCGTGTCCTGGCCGAATCGGGCATCAACATCCAAACCGCCATAGGCATGGCCGACGCGGCGGAGAAGGTAGTTGCGGCTGCGGGATAACCTCGACAGAGATCTTTTTTATTTCCCAGGCACTTTCGTGCAGATTTAACATATGGCGTTTGAGCGAATCACCATCGACCCTAAACAAATGAATGGTCGACCATGTGTTCGCAACCTACGTTTGACCGTACGGCGTGTCATCGAAGCTGTGGCAACGTATCCCGACCGGCGAGACCTCTACCGTGAATACCCGGAATTGGAACCTGAGGACATTCGCGAAGCCCTCGAATATGCTGCTGCAAATCTCGATGACCGCGTCATTGAACTCGCACTTAAGAAATAAAGTTGCTGCTCGATCAGGGCACCCCGCTCTCAACTGCGGGTATTCTCCGATCCCGAGGTATCGATGCTGTACATACGGGCGAGATTGGTCTCGCCGGAGCGGAAGATGCCGAGATCCTCACGACCGCTCGTGAGGATGGAAGGACGGTCGTAACCCTCGACGCGGATTTTCACGCGCTGCTTGTGCTTGCCGGGAACAGCTCACCATCAGTCATTCGCATTAGGATCGAGGGCATGCGTGCCGATGAGTTCAGCAATTTGATACAAAATGTCCTGGACACGTGTAACTCGGATCTTGAGATCGGAGCGATGGTTTCGATAACTGAAAAACAGATACGAGTTCGCCGGCTTTCGTCAACTTGAGTTGAAGCTTAGGGGAGATCGACACATGTTCGCGTCATTATGTATGGGTATTTAGCGGACAAGCATCTTACACCTTCAAGAAGAGTTTTCGTCGATACAGCAACCACATCAAAAACAACCAAACCAGAATAAAGCTGATCGCGTACATCAGCGACGCATCGACGGGCTGAGCGATCGAAAGGTAGATGTTGTCGAAGATCCACTTCTGTACAGAAACCGGTTGGCCATCGGCTCCCGCGACACGATATGCGCCGAGCATACGGGCCATTATTCCTGAGAAGACGAACAGCGGCAGTGCGTTGACACCGAAAACGACAAAAGGCCATGCCCAGCGTTTGTAACCTTTGATGTCGATGAGCCAGTAGCACGCTGCAAGCGTCAGAAGTGCGAGGCCCGACGTAACGAGCACGTACGAGCTGGTCCAGAGCGACTTGTTCATCGGGAAATAGCTGTGCCAGATGTAGCCGACGGCGAGGAGGACGGTGCCGAAGAAGAAGAGGCCGGACACTCGATCCAGTGACGAGTAACGGGTGACAAGTGACGGGTCAGATCTCTCGTCACCTGTCACTTGTGACCTGTCACTTCTAATTAGCCACGTCCCGGTTAATACACCAGAGATCGTCGTAGCAATAGCGGGCAATGTCGACAAGATCCCTTCGGGATCGAAGACCTTTGCCGAACGCCACATGTGGTTCTCGGTCAGGATCGTGCGGTCCAGCCAGGCGGCGAGATTGCATGCCTTGTCATTGACTGTTGTAACGTCGCAGCCCGGAACCGGAATCAGCGTCATGAGTGCCCAGTATCCGAGAAGCAGGGCGGCGGCGATGCCGAGCTGCTGCTTCCAGTTCGTGTGCAGGAAGATGAGCGAAACGACGAGGTAACAGACGGCTATACGCTGCAGCACGCCCGGGATACGCATCGTGCCGAAATTGTACGCGACGACATTATACCCGCCGAGATTCATACCGATCACGCCGATGATGCTGAGGCCGAGAAGAACCCCCGCGACTTTGAAATTTCGAAGCAGCAGGAAAAGCAATCCGGCCGTCATCGCGAGCCAGATCATCATTTTCAGGCTGTCCGGAGCGTCGGTCGCTGCGAACTGAAAGAACGGTATTACCGACATCGACAGCCCGAGGGCGAAGATCATCGCTGAGCGCGAAACGATCTTCCAGTAAACCTTGCCGGTAACGCCTTCGGCAATGCGTTTTCCCAGTGCGATCGGGATCGCGACTCCGACAATGAACAGAAAGAAAGGAAATATCCAATCGGTCGGCGTAAGGCCGTGCCACGAGGCGTGTTCGAGCGGATCGTAGATGTGCGACCAGGTGCCGGGATTATTGACGAGCACCATTCCCGCGATCGTCATACCGCGGAAAACGTCGAGTGATATCAAACGCTGAGTAGCATCGGCCATTGAAGAATGTTTTACCACAAAAAGAGAAATTAACCACAGATGAAAGCAGATAAACACGGAAAGGAGTTGAAAAGTTTCTTCTCTTATCTGTGTCTATCTGTATTTATCTGTGGTCAAATCTGCTACCAGCCCATTCGCTCACGAAGATTCGTAATATGAGCGGTATGATGGAGCGAATGCCACGCGTACAGAGCCAACGCGGTTTCGAGCGTCCATGGGCCGGTCTCCGGATGGATGAACTGTTTTTGGAAGTCATCGTCGGTCATAGCTTCAAGAAACGCCATCCAACGGGTGTGGATACCATCGATCAGCTTAAGAGAGACCTCGACCGGCAGGCGGCTGTCCGGTAGTTCGGCCCATCGGTCTTCATAATAAGGCTTGATCGTCGGCGGCTCGTCCTCGGTCAGGGCTAATTTGAACCTGATCTGCGAATTCATGTGGCTGTCCGCAATGTGGTGCACTGTTTGACGAACGGTCCAGCCCCCCGGACGATACTCGGTGTCGAGCTGTGTCTCGTCAAGACCAGAAACCGCGGCTGAAACCGCGTCGGGGAGATCGCCGATCGTCCGAAGATTCTCGGCCCGGTCGGCGAAGTTAGCGAGATCAAATTTTCCGATTGGGTAGCTTAGATCTGACATATTCTCGTGTTGCAGATGCCCGCACGGAGTAAGGGCACCGATAAACGATCACGAAGATGGATGAACAAAGGTCCTTTTCGATACCCAGCCGGCCTTCTTTGTTGAGGGAGCCCTTACTTCGTGCGGGTTTCTGCAACTATCCTCCAAAATAATTCTCGAACCGCGTAAATTCCTTGAGGAACGCAAGCTTGACGGTTCCGGTTGGGCCGTTACGCTGTTTGGCGAGGATGAGTTCGGCCATTCCCTGGTTCTCCTCTGTCGGCTTGTAATAATCCTCACGATAAATAAACGCTACGACGTCGGCGTCCTGCTCGATCGAACCCGATTCACGAAGGTCGGACATAAGTGGCTTCGGCGGGTTACGTGCCTCAGGCGCACGCGAAAGCTGCGACAGGGCGACAACCGGAACATCCATTTCCTTAGCCAGTGCTTTCAGTTCGCGTGAGATCTGCGAAACTTCCTGCTGGCGAGACTCGCTCCGTTTGCCGCCGCTCATGAGCTGAAGATAATCGATCACGATCAGGTCGAGGGCCTTCTGCTCGGCGGCGAGCCGGCGCGTCTTCGCTCTTATCTCGAGAGCAGAGATCGCAGGCGTGTCGTCAATAAAGATCTTTGCTTCCGAGAGTGTTCCGATGGCACCGGCGAGGCGTTCCCATTCGCTCGACATCAGGTGACCTGTACGAAAACGATGAGCATTAATATGTGCCTCGCTCGAGAGCATACGAGTGACGAGCTGCTCCTTTGACATTTCGAGCGAGAACACCGCAACCACCGCATTTGACCGGAGTGCCGCATTCTGCGCCAACGTAAGACAAAGGGCGGTCTTACCCATCGACGGGCGGCCGGCGACAATTATGAGGTCAGTCCGCTGCAGGCCCGACGTCATGTCATCAAGCTCGGTAAATCCTGTAGATAAACCGGTTATGCCGGACGCACCGCCTTCGGCCCGTTCTCTGACGCGGGCAAGGATTCGATTCGCTACAGGCTCGATGCGTGAAAAGCTCTCCTTGGTCCGCGCCTCCGCGATGGCAAATATTTGCTGTTCAGCCCTATCGAGCACCACGTCCGCGTCGTCCTCTTCGGCCAGTGCCTGTCCGGTGATCGCGTTGCAGGTGCGTATTAGATTTCGAACGACTGATTTGTCGCGGACGACCTTTATGTATTCCTCGACATTGGAGAAATGCGGCAGTCCGAATGTGAGATTTGTGATCGCCGCAACACCGCCCGCGGCTTCCAGAGAGCCTTCCTTTTTGAGCTCCTCGCCTATCAGGATCGGGTCAATCTGAGTCTGTTTTTCAAACAGGGCGATCATCGCCGCAAAAACGCGGCGATTGAACGGTGAGTAGAAATCCTCGGGCCTCAGATGCTCTACCGCCTGTGCGATCACGGCGTTATCGAGCAGTACCGCACCCAGTATCACGCGCTCAGCATCCTCGCTCGAAGGTAGTGGCTTTTCGAGATATTGCTCTCGTCGATTGTCGGGAAAAACACTTGCCATCTGGAAAAATACCGTGTGAGTGAAGCTAATTTTAGCCACAAAAATTGACCTTGTCTAAAGGCCAAAAGCGAAAGTCGATAACCTCTAATTTTCTGGACACTTAGACAAAAACTAACCGCGAAAAACACGGAAAATGCAAAAAAGAAATTTGCATATCCCGAGAATTTCGCGGTTCAAATTTTCGGCGTAAGTTAAGCTTCGATATCTTCAGCAGCTGTTTCTTCTGCTACCGGAGTTTCATCGGGTGTGGAGCCCTCTGTCGGGGCCTCGGCTTCAACCTGAGGTTCAGCCTTCGCTTCCTTCTTAGCCTTCTTCTCTTCCTTGGCCGGCATTTCACCGCCTTCGCCGGTCACAGTGACCTGAACCGCCAGCGTAACTTCGCGATGAAGTTTGACGTTGACCGTGTACTCGCCCGTATCCTTGATAGCGTCTTTGAGCACGATCTTGCGGCGATCGATCTCGTAGCCCTTCTTCTGAAGGGCTTCGGCGATGTCCATCGACGTGACGGAACCAAAGAGGTGTCCATGCTCGCCGACCTTTCGCTCAAACGAAAGGCTCAGGCTTTCCATCTGCTCACGCTGAGCTTCGGCGGTCGCTTTTTCGATCGCCGCTTTCTTCAATAGCGCGGTACGCTCCTGCTCGATCTGCTTAATGTTGCCCTTGGTCGCGAGCGTCGCAAAGCCCTGCGGCAGCAGGTAATTGCGTGCATAACCCGCCTTGACCTTGACGATCTCACCGCGTCCTCCGACGTGCTCCAAGTCCTCACGTAATAAAAC
>CAYSMU010000191.1:0-6363 GCA_964432145.1 uncultured Chloracidobacterium sp. | reverse complement strand
CGAATCGCACGGTTCGATGAATGTGCGCAAGCCAGGTTCGATCGGCCAGTCGGCATATCCTTCGCGAGTTATTAAGGGTACGCGGTCGTCGGGCCACATGGGAGACGAGCGGGTCACGATCAAGGGCCTGACGGTCGCAAAGGTCGATGTCGACAACAATCTTTTGATGGTTCGCGGTGCTGTACCGGGGGCTAACGGCAGTTTGGTAATTGTTAAGAAAAGCTAGGACGCTACGCTTGATGCGTGGCTCTTACTAACGGAGAAAGTTATGCCTACCGTAAAGGTTCGCAATTTGAAGAATAAAGAGGTCGGCGAAGTTACGCTGTCGGATGCCGTTTTCGGTGTCGAGCTGAACGAGTCCCTGATCCATGCGGCCGTGATGAACTATCAGGCCAATGGACGTCAGGGTACGTCGGCGACTAAGACACGCGGCAATGTGTCTGGTTCGGGCAAGAAGCTTTGGAAACAGAAGGGAACGGGGCGTGCACGTATCGCGTCGCTTCGCTCGCCTTTGTGGAAGGGCGGCGGCAACGTCCACGGCCCGCAGCCACGGGACTGGTCGTACCAAATGCCTAAGAAAATGCGACGCGGCGCGTTGCGTTCGGCGTTGTCGGAAAGGCTTCGCGAAGGCAATCTCATCATCGTCGATGAGGTAGGGTTTAAGAACCCGAAGACCAAGGAATTTCTCGCTGCCCTGGCGGCGCTTGGCCTGGTCGAGAACGGAAAGAACGCCAAGACGCTGATAGTAGATTCGCTCGATAACGCGAACCTGGTACTCTCTTCGCGAAACGTTCAAAAGACCAAGGTCACTAATAGCTTCGGTCTGAACATCTATGACATCATCTATCACGAAAAACTCGTGATCTCGCAGGCAGCGTTAGTGGAACTGACGAACCTCCTGGATCCGAAGCGTGAAGGTGCTGCCGAGGTCGAGGTTGTCGAAGAAAAGCCGAAAGCCAAGAAGGAAGCTGCCCCGAAGGCTGAGAAGCCGGTGAAGAAAGCTAAGGCTGACGAATCTCCGGCTGCCGAAGAGGTTGTTGAGACCGCTCCTGCAGAGGAAGTCGCGGCCGTAGAAGAAGCTCCGGCGGCAGAAGTTACCGAGGAGGCGACGGACAATGAGTAATTTAGGTGTTTGGGACATTTTGAAATCGCCCGTCGTCACCGAGAAGAGCGTAATTCTCAAGGAAGACTCGACCGACGAGAACAACAATCGCAAGGCCGGACAGGTTTTGACCTTTAAGGTCGACAAAAAAGCGACCAAGACGCAGATCAAAGGAGCTATCGAAGAGATCTTCAACGTCAAAGTGGCTGCGGTTCGCACGATCCAGTACGACGGCAAGATCAAGAAGCGTGGAAGGATAGAGGGCCGACGCCCGAGTTGGAAAAAGGCTTACGTCACTTTGAAGAAAGGCGAGCCGATGGTTGATTACGCCGAAGCGATCTAAGGATTGCGGAATGCGGATGGCGGATTGCGGATCATGAATCCAAAATCTTTAATCCGAAATCCAAAATTGAATTATGGGAATCAAGAGATTAAAACCGACATCACCGGCACGTCGTTACCAGACGTACCTTACGCGTGATGAATTGACCCCGAACGCAGTACCCGAAAAATCACTGCTCGAGGCCAAAAAGCGAATTTCCGGACGTAACAGCGACGGACGTATCACGGTTCGCCGCCGCGGCGGAGGCCACAAACGTTTCTACCGGATCATTGACTTTAAGCGTGACAAGGCCGGTATTCCGGGAAAGGTCGCTCAGCTTGAGTACGATCCGAATCGTTCGGCCCACATCGCGCTGATCAATTATCTCGATGGCGAGAAACGTTACATTCTTGCTCCGGTTGGACTTAAGGTCGGGACGATGATCCTTAGCGGCGAGGAGGCAGATATCTTGCCGGGAAACGCTCTGCCGATCAAGAACATTCCGCTCGGTACCGAAGTTCACAATATTGAGCTCCGTCCGGGCAAAGGCGGCCAGATGGTCCGTTCGGCCGGTGGGTTTGCCCAGATCGTTGCGAAGGAAGGCGATTATGCCCAGCTTCGCATGCCGTCGGGTGAAGTTCGCCGCGTCCCGGTTGTCTGTATGGCAACTGTCGGACAAGTTGGCAACACCGAGCACGAGAACGTTTCGCTCGGCAAAGCCGGCCGCAGCCGTTGGATGGGCAAACGTCCGAAGGTCCGCGGCGTCGCGATGAACCCGGTCGATCACCCGCATGGTGGTGGTGAGGGTAAGACATCGGGCGGCCGCAATCCGGTCACTCCGTGGGGACAGCCTACGCGAGGGTATAAGACGCGTCGCAACAAACGCACGACCAATATGATCGTGAAAGACCGGAGGAGGAAGTAGATTTTTGGTCTTAGGTTTTGGGTCTTTGTAATCCGAAATCCTCAATCCGAAATCCAAAATTGATTTATGCCACGTTCATTAAAGAAAGGACCGTTCATCGATCTTAGCGTTCAGAAAACGCTCCGCCGCATTTCCGACGGCGGCCCAAAACCGCCGGCGATCAAGACCTGGTCGCGACGCTCGACGATCACGCCTGAAATGGTCGGCTTGACGTTCGGTGTCCATAACGGCAAACGCCATATACCGGTCTTTGTTACCGAGAATATGGTCGGACACAAATTGGGAGAATTTTCGCCGACAAGGATGTTCAAGGGACATCCGGGAACCAAGGCGGAGAAAATGGCGAAGAGGAAATAGTGATAGGGGACCGGGAAAGGTGACAGAACAAGAACGCACCGTTTACCGTTTACCGTTCACAGTTAACTAGTATGGAAGCTGTAGCAAAAACAAAATATCTGAAGGGCAGCCCGCGAAAGGCGCGGCTCGTGATCGATCTGATCCGAGGCCAAAATGTGTCGCGTGCTCTTTCGATCCTCAAATTCACGGACAAACGTGCGGCCGATCCGATCGCTCAGTGCCTGAATTCGGCGATCGCTAATGCCACATACAAGGCTGAGCAGGAGAATATCGCCATTGACCCGGACGATCTGTGGGTGAAGACCTGTTTTGTCGATATGGGGCCGACGAAAAACCGCCGCCGCATGCGACCTGCACCGCAGGGACGTGCTTACCGCGAACAGCGTCACTATTGCCATATAACCATTCAGGTCACGAGCGAAGACAAGCCGAAGACCGAAAAGGAACTGCTGGCAGAGGCCGCGAAGGCACGCAGGGCGGAAGGCCGAAAAAGTCGAGGCAACGCCGGTCGAGGTTGAAGAGAAGGTAGAGGCTTCGGCTGAAGAAGTGGTTGAGACCGCCGCGGCGGAAACGGTTGAGGAAACCCCGGCGGAAGCCGCAGTCGAGACCGTCGAAATGGCCCCGGTTGAGGCGGCAGTTGACGAGGTTTCGGCAGACGAAACCGCTGCGGAAGTCGAAGCAAAGGGTGACGCTGAAGTTGCCGATGCTAAGGACGCTTCAGTTCAGACAACCGCGGCGTTAAACGAGTCACAGCCGGCCGACGAGGCTCAGGAAACGATCAACGAGGACCTCGAAAAACAGTAAAGGTTAATTATGGGACAGAAAGTTCATCCATACGGCTTTAGGGTCGGATACAACAAAGATTGGCACTCGCACTGGTTTGCGAAGAAGGAATTCGCTGAATTTCTCGCCGAGGATCTAGAACTCAAACGCGATCTGAAGAAGAAGTTTGCCGGCGGTGGAGTTTCGCACATCGATATCGAGCGTGCGGCGACTCGACTAAAGATCATTATCTACACGTCGCGTCCGGGTATCATCATTGGCCGCAAAGGTGCTGAGATCGAAAAGCTTCGAGAAGATCTTTCGCGTAAAACGGGCCGCGAAGTACTCATCTCGATCCAAGAGATCCGTCATCCAGAGTTGAACGCTCAGCTTCAGGCAGAGAAGATCGCACAGCAGCTTGAGAAGCGTATCGCTTTTCGCCGTGCGATGAAAAAGACGATGGAAGAATCGCAGCGTTTTGGCGCTCAGGGCATCAAGGTGATGATCGCCGGACGCCTCAACGGAGCCGAGATCGCGCGCACGGAATGGTCGCTGCAAGGCCGCCTTCCGCTGCACACACTGCGCGCCGATATCGATTTCGGATTTGCGGAAGCTCTGACGACATTCGGGATCATCGGTATTAAAGTGTGGATCTATCGCGGTGAGATCCTCGATCCGAATGCCTCGATGGCGCGCGGAACGACTACCGATCCGATGAACGAGGTCAAGGTCGATCGCGGTGCAATGCGTGACCGTCGTCCAAGAAGGGACGACCGCCGATAATATTTTGTAAGTAGTCGGCAGCCGCGGTAGGCAGCCGAAACCGGAGAAGAAGTTATGTTGCAGCCAAAAAAGGTCAAGCACCGAAGAGTTATGAAAGGCCGTATGCGTGGCAAAGCCACGCGCGGCGAGAAGCTCAGCTTTGGTGATTTTGGCTTGAAGACACTAGAGGCAGGTTGGATAACCGATCGCCAGATCGAAGCGGCTCGTATCGCGATGACTCGTCACGTGAAACGTGGCGGCAAGATTTGGATCAGGATGTTCCCGGACAAGCCGATCACTCGCAAGCCGGCAGAAACCCGTATGGGTTCGGGCAAGGGAGCTCCCGATCATTGGGTAGCGGTCGTAAAGCCGGGCCGGGTGCTTTATGAGATCCAGGGCGTCGATGAGAGCCTGGCACGCGAAGCATTTATGCTTGCCGCACAGAAGCTTCCGATCAAGACCAAGTTTGTGACGCGCGCCGACCTCGAAGGAGGCATTGTTTAGAGATGAAACGCAAAGAACAGTTGGAACAGCTTTCTGAAATGACCCCTGCGGAATTGAAAGACCAGGCAGACGCTCTTAAGGAGTCTCTCTTTCGCCTGAAATTCCGTAAGACACTCGGAATGGGTGAGGTCGTTAAGGACATTCGCCGTGAAAAGAAGACGCTGGCGAGGGTTTATACCTTGCTTAACAAGAAAGAGTCTGAGACCGCCAAGGCATAAGCCATGCGTGTCGTAGGAATATTAAGATGGTAAAGAAGAAGAACGAAGAAGTCGAAGAGACGACGATCGCAGGCGACGAGACGGCGGTAGAAGAAGTCGCGGTCGAAGCTGCGGCTGACGAGTCGGCACCGGTAGAGGAAGTTGCGGCAGAGGAAGTCGTTCCGGTCGCTGCGGCTAAGCCCGAGAAAGCTGCGAAGGAGCCTAAAGGCGAGAAATCTGCCGAAGCTCCGGCGGGTGAGGCCAAGAAGGCCCACAAGCGTGCTGAGAAGGTCGGCATAGTCGCCTCCGACAAAATGATGAAGACGGTCACCGTTCGGGTGGACCGCTTGGTCAAGCACCCTATCTATCGTAAATACGTCAAGAAACGCAAGAAATTTATGGCGCACGACGATTTCGGGGCGAAGGTCGGCGACAAGGTGAGGATCGTCGAGACGCGGCCTCTGTCAGCAAGAAAGCGCTGGCGTGTGGTCGAGATCATACAGAAGGCAGAACTTTAGTCGGGTGGTCGTTGATGGCCGATCGTTGTTGAGAATGAAGTGCAACGATCAACAAACGCCATCTATGATCGGATTTGAGGTGATTTTATGATTCAGATGCAGACCTCGTTAGCGGTCGCAGACAATTCGGGAGCAAAGCGTGTCGAGATGATCATGCCGGTCGGTGGTTCGACCAGCAAGATCGCACGCCTTGGTGACACTATTAAGGTCACCGTCAAGGAAGCCTCACCGGATGGCACCGCCAAGAAAGGTAAGGTTTACAACGCGGTCATCGTTCGAACTCGTAAGGAAGTACGTCGGAAGGACGGTACGTACATTCGGTTTGATGAGAACGCCGCAGTATTGATCAAGGACGATGGAACGCCGATCGGAACACGTGTATTCGGTCCGGTGGCCCGCGAGCTTCGCGAAAAGAATTTCATGAAGATCGTCAGCCTCGCTCCGGAGGTTATTTAAGAGATGAAAGCAGGTAAGACAGGAACAGTTAGCAGCAGGATCAAGCGCGGCGACCAGGTCGTCTTCATAGCGGGTAAGGAATATAACCGTTATGACAGTGCCGGTAAACGCCAGCCGTATCGCGGCAAGGTGATCGCCGTGGATGCTCGCAACGCGAAGGTGAAGGTCGAAGGTGCGATGATGGTCAAACGCCACGTCAAGCCCGTACCACAACTCAACCGCGAGGGCGGCATCAAGGAGCAGGAAGCGTGGGTTAGCGCATCAAACGTAGCTTTGATCGACCCCGAGACCGGCAAGCCGACCCGAGTGAAATACGAGATTCGCGAAGGCAAAAAGGTCCGCGTCGCTAAGAGCGGCAAGCTGATCCCGGACAGCAGCGATTACAAACGCGTTGCCAAGAAGAAGGACGACGAGGAGCTTGCTGAGGAAGCAAAATAGTTTTTGGTTTGGAAACGCCG
>CAYSMU010000190.1:0-6364 GCA_964432145.1 uncultured Chloracidobacterium sp. | reverse complement strand
GCATATATGCGATAAATGTTAATCGGTCTCGCGGCAATTGTAAAAGAATTCCGGTCGCGATTTGCCGAGATCCCTTCGGCGATTTACATTGGATCGTGGCCATCTACCCGAAAAAGGTCGAGCGGCGGGCATTCGTTCCCCGTCACGCTTCACCACCGCCGCGGTCAGCGGCGTGCGGCCGTTCGGCTAGTCTCGCATGCGGCTGTTTTATCTCATTTTCGTTGATCTCAGAGAGCGAAAGCATCGCGGCCGCGTTTTCGACAAACGGCTGCGGATATATGGTCGCGGCGGCCGATGTCCTTGCAGAGATCGTCGGTGAAAATGATATTGCCGATCTTCATGGCCTCGATCGAAATGACCTTGTAGACGCTGTCGCCGCCGCGGTCGAGGGCATCCCCGATGAACGAGGTCAGTGTGTCGATGTCTGTATCGAGGCACTCAGGGCCGCTTTCGCTGAATTGCGCCGACGGCGGGTCGAGGAGTTTGCGGGCGAAAGGGCGCTGATCTGCACGTGTTTCGGCGTATCAGAGGAGACGATCGAAAGTCTCATCGCACGGAACCGCCCAACATCGGTCGACGAAGTGACGGCCGCATGTCGTGCGGGCGGCGGCTGCGGCTCGTGCCGGATGCTCATTCAGGAGATGCTCGACGCCCGCGAAATTCCCTGATCGACTCAGTTTCGGGCCATGCAATATGCTATACTCTGCAAATTAACGATGCCGTTTGAGGAGAAACGGCGATCGACACTTTTACTTAGATTCCGAAATGGACGACCCTGCCAGTTTGATCTTGCTCTTTTGGTTCGCTGACGCCGGAACCGCGATAGAGACGCCATCGATCACATTCTCACTTGTCAATATGCTGATTGTCGTGCTTCTGGTGCTCGGCAACGGTTTTTTTGTCGCGAGTGAGTTTGCTCTGGTCGCCGTGCGCAAGTCGCGAATTGAGGCGACCGCGGCGGAGGGCGACAAATCGGCAATAAGGCTATTGGCCATGCTCAATAACCTGAATGCCTACATTTCGGCGACTCAACTAGGTATCACGCTGTCCTCGCTCGGCCTTGGCTGGATCGGTGAGCCCGCCGTGGCAAGGATCCTGGAACCGATACTTGTGTGGATGGGTGAGGTGACCGGCCTCGCCTTCCTGACGGGCGGAGCCGTCTTGCACACGATCTCGTTCACTATCGCTTTCTCCTTCATCACGTTCCTGCATATCGTGTTTGGCGAGCTTGCTCCAAAGACGGCCGCCCTTGAGCTATCCGAGCGGATCTCGTACCTGATTGCTCCGCCGCTAAGGCTTTTTTACAAGGTATTTAGCTACCCGATCCGGTTATTGGATTGGGCCGGTACGAGGACGGTCCGATTGTTCGGGCTCGAGGCGGGTGACGGACACGGTGCCAGCTATACCGAGGAAGAGATCCGTCAGCTACTGAATGTTTCCCATGCCAGCGGCCACCTGAACGAACAGGAGCGAATGCTGATCGATCAGATATTCGAATTCTCGGACACAACGGTCAAAGATGCAATGATCCCGCGAACCGAGATCACTGCCGTTCCCGAGACGTTTACGCTGAACGAGATCGCGGCCGTGTTTGCCGCGAGCGGATTCTCACGGCTGCCGGTCTATCGCGATTCGCTCGATGATATTGCCGGCGTCGTACACAGTAAAGACCTCGTCAGCTACGTCAGCCGTCCGGGTGAATTCAACCTCGCCCAGATCCTGATCAAGCCCAATTACGTCGTCGATACGGCCCGGCTTGAGGACGTGCTGCGGCAGATGCAGCGTGAGAAGTTTCACTTCGGGTTCGTTGTTGACGAGCATGGCGGCGTGGAAGGCATCATAACCCTTGAAGACCTGCTCGAGGAGATCGTGGGCGACATCTCCGACGAACACGATGTCGAGGTCGACAATCAGATCGATCCGCAGCAGGACGGGAGTTTCCTGCTCGACGGTGGGCTTGCGGTCCGCGACGCGAATAAACGCCTTGAGATCAATATTCCGATATCCGAGGCATATACCACTATCGCAGGGTTTCTGATGTCCGAGGCCGGTGAGGTGCTCGCCGAGGGCGAGACCGTACCATTCAACGGTCATATCTTCCGAGTCGAAAAGGTTGACAAGCACCGCATCAAACAGGTCCGCATGACCGCAAATCTAGACGAATGACCGTTTTTGTCGAAACCTCATTCCTCGGTTAACATTTAACTAGAATTCAAATATTTATTTAGGAGCTTTGTTTAAAATGAGCTTTATCGAACAGGTGTGGGCACGCGAGATCATGGATTCGAGAGGCAATCCGACGATCGAGGCCGAGGTTATTTTAGAGGACGGTACGCAGGGCCGCGCGGCGGTACCGAGCGGTGCCTCGACGGGCGAGAACGAGGCTGTCGAACTTCGCGACGGCGACAGCAGCCGTTATCTGGGCAAGGGCGTTCTTACCGCAGTCAAAAACGTTAACGACGTCATCGGCCGCGAACTCGAGGGACTCGACTGCCTCGATCAGACATTGATCGATCAGACGATGATCGACCTTGACGGTACGGAGACCAAGTCTAAGCTCGGGGCGAACGCGATACTCGCTGTCTCGCTTGCGAACGCCCGTGCGGCTGCCGCCTTTCAGGAAATGCCGCTCTACCGATACATCGGCGGCACGAACGCTAAAACGCTTCCCGTGCCGATGATGAACATCCTCAACGGCGGCGCTCACGCGGACAACAATGTCGATTTTCAGGAATTTATGGTAATGCCTGTCGGTGCCGGGAGCTTCAGCGAAGCCCTCAGGTGCGGTGCCGAGATCTTTCATAACCTAAAAGGCGTGCTCAAATCTCGCGGCTACTCGACCAGCGTCGGCGACGAAGGCGGCTTTGCACCGAACCTGAAATCGAACGAAGAAGCCGTCGAGACCATTCTCGAAGCTATCGACAAAGCCGGTTACAAGGCAGGCGATAACGTCATGATCGCCCTCGACCCTGCGTCGAGCGAGTTCTTTAAGGACGGCAAGTACATTTTCAAAAAGAGCGACAATCGCGAACTAACGTCTGCCGAAATGGCGTCGTACTGGGCTGACTGGTGCGGAAAATACCCGATCATCTCGATCGAGGATGGTATGGCCGAGAACGATTGGGACGGCTGGTGCGACCTGACCGGTAAGGTCGGCAAAACGGTCCAGCTCGTTGGCGACGATCTGTTCGTCACCAATACAAAATTCCTGCAAAAGGGAATTGAGCTCGGCGCCGCAAACTCCATTCTGATCAAGGTCAACCAGATCGGCACACTGACAGAGACGCTTGACGCGATCGAGCTTGCACGCACGAACAACATGACCGCCGTCATCTCGCACCGCTCGGGCGAAACTGAGGATAGCTTCATCGCCGACCTTGCCGTCGCGACAAACGCCGGCCAGATCAAGACCGGCAGCCTGTGCCGTTCGGACCGCATCGCGAAGTACAACCAGCTTCTTAGGATCGAAGAGGACCTCGGCGATTCGGCAAAATATCCGGGCCGTAAGGCGTTTTATCAGATCAACTGATAACTGAAAGCTGCTAACTGGAAACTGTCGAGGGAATTATTGAGACAGTCTCCAGTTTGCAGTTGCGAGTCACGAGCAATGAACATACGAGATGAACTTCTCAAGGTCCACTCCAAGGCCCAGGCCGAGAAGATCGTCGCGTATGTCGGTGAAGATCAGGTGCGGTTCGCCGAGCTGATGAAATTTATGATGGGCCCGGTCTACCGGCTGACGCAGCGTGCTGCGTGGCCCGTTAGCTACTGCATTCAGCGTCATCCTGAACTGATCAAACCGTACTGGGGCAAACTGGCCGGCCAGCTCGAGCGCGAAGATGCTCACGTTGCCGTTCGCCGCAATGTCGCCCGGCTGCTCCAATTCGTCGAGATCCCGAAGCGCTACCAGGGCCGCATCTTCGATGCCTGTTATCACCTCTTTGCCGATCCGGCACAGCCCGTGGCTGTTCGCGTATTTTCAATGACCGTCGCCGCGAATATTGCCAGGGACAAACCGGAGCTTTTGGCAGAGCTTCGGTTGGTCGCGGCGGGTAATCCGCAAGCGGATACCGCGGGCATTCGCAGCCGCTGCCGGCGCGTTCTTGGCGTTGAGTAACAAATATTGTTATTAATAACAAAGATTGCTATTATCGTCGGGTGAGGTGAGATCTATGAACGTATCTTTGACGCCCGAACTTGAAGGGCTTGTCGCCGCAAAGGTCGAAAGCGGAATGTACAGTTCCGCAAGCGAGGTTATTCGCGCCGGACTCCGCCTTCTTCAGGAACGAGACCAGATTCGCGAGGAAAAGCTCGATTGGCTAAAGATCGAGATCCAAAAAGGGATAGATGATCTTGAGGCAGGAAGATATCGGGATGGTCGGGAAGTTATGTCGGAAATAACCGGCCGACTCCTCGAATTGAAGCGACGGCATGAATAGGTACTTTGTTACCGCCCGTGCGGAGACCGACATTACCGAGATCCTGCTCTATGTTGCGGAGGATGACCCGGAGGCTGCTATCCTGCTGAAAGTCCGTTTCGACGAGGTCTTCGAGATGCTTTTGGAGAATCCGTACGCGGGTCGGGAAAGAAGTGAGATCAGTTCGGGACTAAGATGTTTTCCAGTAGGTAATTACTTGGTTTTTTATAGACTCTGGGCCGGCGAGATCGGAATTGTTCGTCTAACTCATTCTGCCCGTGATCTCGACGAGATATTTAGCTGATCCCCTGATGCAAAAGGTCGTTGTTATTGGTTCGGGCGGATCGGGCAAATCGACCTTTTCGCGACGGCTCGGCGAGGCCACGGGCCTGCCGGTCGTTCATCTCGACCGATTGTACTGGCGTCCCGGCTGGGTCAAGACACCTGCCGATGAATGGGAAGAGATCGTTCGCCGCGAACTCGAGAAGCCCGAATGGATAATGGACGGCAACTTCGGCGGTACGCGCAAAATGCGGTTCGAGGCATGCGACACGGTCATCCTTCTCGATCTGCCGCGTTATTTGTGTATTTATCGCATCCTTAAGCGGACAATACTTTTTCGAAATAAGAGGCGGCCCGATATGGCTGACGGCTGCCCGGAACGCTTCGACCCGGAATTTCTGTCGTGGATATGGACTTACCCTAGCAGCGGGCGGGTCCGAGCGGTGAATGACCTATCACAGGTTGGTTCAAAGGCGGTTTACGTGTTACAAAGTAGGCAAGAAATAGAACGATTTCTAAACAATCTGCCCGGAGGTCTTAAAACGTGAAGAGTATCATACTCGGTGTCCTCGTCCTTTGCTTCTGCGCGCTCGACTGTCTCTCGCAGGCCAACCTTCTTCAGAACCCTGATGCTGATCAGGGAACGACGGCGTGGGAAGTGACCGGCGACGCCAAGATCGAGGAAGGCGCTAACAAAGACCCGCATTTCGCCCTTAGGGGCGGTGGCTTTCTGAGCCAGTTCGTTAAACTCGACGGTGCCGCTCAAAAGTATGCTCTGCTTGTCGCCCGAGGATCGGCGATCCCGGGGCAGGGAGGTGACATCGCGGGGTACCCCTCGCTTTACGGCTATCTGCTGAGCACCTTTAATCCGGACGGCATCAACAAGATCAGCGTCGTAATGAGCGAGCAATCGTTGCTCGGCAAGCCGAAGACCGGCGACGATTGGGTGTTGATGTACGGGATCTTTCGCGTTCCGTCTGACGTTGTCGCGGCCCAGGTACGTCTGATGTGCGCGATCGGAAAGGCGGGAACACCGAGTCAAAACCCGACCCGGTTCGACAAAGTAGGCTTTTACCTGTTCGATTCACAGAAAGACGCACAGTCTTTCGTTAAGAAACTTCAGCAATGATCGTCGCTGACAAAGATGGCTTTATCATAGACGATGACCCATCACGTCTTCATTTCGACGTTATCCAGCAGTTTTTGACCGAAAGCTCATACTGGGCAAAAAACCGCACTCCCCAACAGACCAGGACCGCGATCGATAATTCGATCTGCTTTGGCGTCTATCACGGCGAACGGCAGATCGGCTTTGCCCGTGTTGTCAGCGATCGGGCGACATTCGCCTATATCGGCGATGTTTTCATCATAGACGAATACCGCGGCCGCGGCCTTTCCAAATGGCTGATGAAGACGATCGTCGCATATCCCGAACTGCAGGGCCTTCGCCGCTGGGTACTCGCAACCCGCGACGCTCACGGACTCTACGAAAAGAGCGGCTTCGGCCCGCTCGTCCACCCGGAACGCTGGATGGAACTCACCGCCCCTGACGCCTATTGAGGCTCGGATGCCCTTCGTCCGTGTTGATCCTGTTGATAATGGCCGTTGCCTCACGAACTGTCCTTCTCGTCCGGTTCCGGGTCGGGGACGTATTTTTCGCGGCT
>CAYSMU010000189.1:0-6364 GCA_964432145.1 uncultured Chloracidobacterium sp. | reverse complement strand
GTCGGTCGGCAACGTCTCCGGAGCGATCGGCCTTTATCATACAAAGGACGTCCAGCTTCAGAGCTCGTATCACTCCGGCTTCTTTGGCGGCGAGGACCAGGAACGAACGACGCTCACCTATCTCTACGGCAGCGGCAAGGGCGTGACGTACACGGATGAGACCGTTCTGACGGAAACGCCGCATACGTGGGGACAGTTGTTTCGGCAGAGGGCCATCAAGTTCGGCGGCGGATGGGGCGCGGCTCACCTGAACATACTTTTTCTCTACCTTCGTCTGTTGTTTTCGCGGCGGGCAAAGTTCGCGTTGAAAAACGAAAAGGCCTACCAGATATTTATCACGCTCACCGATCCGATGCGCGTAGTGCTTTTTCCCCTGCTGTTCCTCGATCCGATCGGCTTCCTGATCGTCTATGCGGCATACGTCGGCCTTGAGATAATTCTCTGGATGTGGACCAAACGCCAGGACAGCCTTCTCGTCGTCCTGCTCTCGCCCCTTTACGGAATGTTCAACACCATAGCCCGCTTCGTCTCGTTCCCGCTGTGGGTCAAGAATCGCGCCGAGTTCGTGTTCAAACGAAAACTCCACCTCCGCGTCCCCGGCCGCCGTCTCCCGCTCGAATACACCGCCATCACCCTACCAATCCTCGCCCTGCTCGCCTACGCGATCTATCGCTTCCCCTTGGACGCACTCACGATCGCCTGGCGATAACGCGTCGGACGCGCCCTCGACCTTCGCAAGTAACGCCATCAAGACGACGGACTTCTACCGATCCGGGCCTATCTTCCAGCAAAACTTTTGGAAACAAATCAGCCGCGGCGTCGTAAATTATCTCGGAGGCACTTTGGCAACATGCGGGAACCTTTACTGGCTGGCATATTAAGTTTACTGATCCCCGGGCTCGGGCAGATTTATAACGGAAGAATTATCATCGGTATAATTTGGCTTGTTTTGACCGGGTTTTCGTGGATCGGATCGGCTGGGCTGCTCGGTTGGGTAGTTCATCTGATAGCGGCTTGGTGTGCGTACAGCTACGCAAAGGATTTTCCCGTACGAGGCTAAGGTTTCTTCATACGATCCTCCTCTTTGCCCGGCGCCTTAGCGACGCCGGGCTTTTTTTGTAGCGGCGGAAGTTGCCACAGAGAACACAGAGATCTCCGAGAACATCTCTTTCACTTTTTCACTCTTTCCCTTTTGCACATTTTCACTCTTTCACTTTTCCACTTTTCCCCTTTTTCACTTTCCGCCTCCTATTAGTAGTATTTAGCATTACGTTTATGGTTCGAGACGGCATTCCCTATGTTCTAATCCCTTTGGTGCTGGCCGCAATATTCGCGCTCGCCGGTTGGTGGCCGCTGACACTTTTGTTCGGAGCACTGACGCTTTTCATGCGCTATTTTTTTCGAGATCCGAAACGGGTCACCCCTGAGGGCGAGGGACTGATAATATCCGCTGCCGACGGCCGCGTCACGCGTATCGAGGAAAACGCCGATAACAAACTCGTAAGCGTTTTCCTTTCGCCGCTGGACGTTCACATCAACCGCTCGCCCATTACCGGCCTTATCAAACAGATCGACTACGTCCCCGGCAGAAAAATGCCGGCGACCAGCGACCAGGCCAGCCTCGTCAACGAACGGAACTCGCTCGTTATCGAGGGCGAAGGGATAACGCTGACGTGCACGCAGATCGCGGGAATTCTCGCCCGGCGGATTGTCTGCTGGCCGCAAACGGGTGATAAACTGGAACGCGGCCAAAGATTTGGGTTAATAAAGTTCGGTTCGCGGACCGACCTTCGGATGCCGGCAGACGTCGAGATCCTCGTTAAGGTCGGCGACCGCGTTCGCGGCGGCGAAACCGTGATCGCCCGCCAGTCGGAACCACCTGCGGTCGCGGGTGGTTGATCTCGACCTGGAATACTGTTGGTAATTAATTACACCGATGGATCTTACGCCTGTGTAGAGTTCTGGGTAGTGTTTAGCCGCCCGCGTTCGCAGGTGGTTGTGACTTAAATGGAACAAGACGAAAAGCCGCCGCACCGCGGACTAAAGAAAGGCCTCTACGTTATCCCGACGCTGTTCACCGCGGCGAACGTTGCGATGGGCTATCTGGCCGTTCTGTGGTCGATACGCGGCTTTCATCTATCCACGATCGATCCGGCACAGGCGGCAAGCTACTTCAACTCGGCCGGCCTTGCTATCGGACTTGCGATCCTGTTCGATACGATTGACGGGCGCATCGCCCGGGCGACCCGAACGGCGACGGAGATCGGAGTTCAGTTCGATTCGCTTGCCGACGTGCTGACGTTTGGCATTGCTCCTACAGCGTTGATCTACGGCTGGGCCATCGCCCCGGCGTTTCCTGAGAATACCGAGGGCCACAACCTTGGTGTATTTCTGCTTTTTGCGTATTTGATGTGCGGAGCCTTCCGTCTGGCGAGGTTCAATCTTCAGGCGACGCGGCCCGCCAAGCTGGTCGAGGGTGCGACCAAGGTAGACAAAAAGGCCTTTGTCGGCCTGCCGATCCCGCCCGCGGGCGGCCTTCTCGCGGCTCTCGTGCATTTCGCTCCGTTCCCGCTAAGTTTCTATGGCGAAGCTTCCGCTCAATATTACGCCTACGCGTTGATGGCGTTGATCGTCGTACTGTCAGTACTGATGGTCAGCACGATCCGGTATACGAGTATGAAAACGAGCGGCAGCGGCCGCCAGGGATTTTTCCTCGTGCTCGTTATCGCCGGCATTGCGATGGGCATCTATTTCTACTCGCGGTACGCGCTGCTCGCGGTCGCCGCCGTCTACGTCGTACACGGTGTGGTCTGGTTCCTGCTGCGGCCGTTATTTGTCCGTTCCAGGCTGCAGGGATCTTAAGCCGGGCTCCGATATCGGCGTCACGCTCGCCTTTTTTCGCCGGCGACGACGCTGAACATCCTCGTCAACGTCCGTAACGTCGTCATCGAAATCGCGCGTGCTTGCGATCAGCATCGCCAGCACCGTCAGGAACATCACCGAGATCGCGGTAATGTGCAGAACAAAATCGAATGCGCTGTGAACGAGTATCGCAAAGCAGCCTGCAAACGCCCCGGCGGCGATCCCTCGTCGTGAGCGATTCTCGGTCCTCGAACCGCGGATGCCCTGCTGAAAAAACCAGTAAATGAATAGCCCGCCGAGTATTAGGCCAACCAACCCGGCATCAGCGATCACCTGAAGGTAATCGTTATGAGCCTGCTCGACGCGCTCGTATCCGCTTGCCGTATCGACCTTTGTGTACGCCTGTGGATATGCTCCGATGCCGGCCCCGAGCGGCAGGCTGTCACCGATCAGCCTGACGGTGTTTGACCATATCTGCGTCCGGCTTGACGTGACGTCGTCCGAGGCGGCCGAATCGGCAAATCGCGTCAGCGACGTGTCGCCGCCCACAAAGATCGCACCGCCCACGGCCGACAGCACGAGCAGGAATGACAGGCCACCCTTGAGCAATATGCCTTTAGTTCCGCTCGACCGCGTCGTGATGATGACCAACAGCAGTATCTCGGCTATTAGTGCGACGAGGCCGCCCCGGGAACCGCTGAGCAGCATCGACGTTCCCATCAGGGCGATCGCGACGAGATACAGCAGACGCTTGTCGGCACGGACAGTGCCGGAAAAGACCATCCCCAGCGGCAAGGCGATCAGCATCTCGATGACGGCCGCGAAATCGTGCCGGTTTACAAAAGAACCGAAGGGCGTCGCCGTCTGCGGTTTGTAGATGCCGTAGATCCTGTCCGGGCTCAGCACCATCTGAAGTATCGCGTAGAACGCATATGCGAAACCGAATATGGTCAGCACGGTCGTCAGCCGCCGCAGCCTCTTCGAGGTGTTGAGCGTGTACAAGGCGGCCGCGAAAAATGCACTCAAAAACAAAATGTGTACGGACGTCACCCGCGTCGCAAATGGCTCAGCCGAGATCGTGCGGGGAACTCCCGCGATGCCCGCGGCCTCGGCATACGACCCGAACGGGACCGCCTGAAGCAATGCGTACAGGCCAAAGAGCAGCAGCGGTATCTGCAGCCTGCTCTTAGAAAACTGAAGCACGCCGCCGGCGAATCCGTCGATGGCCCACACGACCGCCAGCACCACGACCGTCAGGTAAAACATCGCGATGATCGGCTGGTGCACCGTCCCGTAGGCAAGCGTCGTGAACACGACGGCCGTGCATATGAGGGCAAAGGCGATTTTGTTCCAAACGGTCATTAGTGGTTACTTTCGCACGAGTTCAAAGTCGTCGTACCAAAACGTCCCGGTGATCGGGCACTCCTCGCCGCAGAAGTTCCGGATGGTCCTAAGGATCACGCCGCGGCAGTTCTCCGGCGTGCGAAATTCGAGCGTCACCCGCTGCCAATCCGCGGTACCGTTCGCAAACGGTTCGGTCCGTACGATCGACTTGTCATCGACGCCGTTCAGGATCTCGAGCATCGGAGTGCCGAGCGACTTGAGTTCCTCGGTCCGCACCCAAAAGCTGAGGCTGTAATTGCGGTTCGGCTCGACGACGATCGTCTGCAATATGTTTGTAAATGTCGGTTTCGCAAAGCCGCGAAACGTCATGCGCAGGCTGCGCGACCCGCTGTGCTGGACCTTGCCGTCGGTCGTGACCTCCATTTTCGGCTCGGTCCGATATATTTGCCAGCCAAATCGCGAACGCTCGGCCTCGCCGATCGCAGTTTCGAACGACGGGTTCGTGACCTTCTCGGGCTCGGCGTCGAGTGCGTTGCCCAGGTACTTCGCAAAGCCAAGTGCTTCGCTGAAATATCGCTGGATGTAGAGCCCGTCGGCGATGTTCACTGCACGGTATCGATATCGCTCCTTATCCGCGTCGGCGAGCATGCTCCAGTTGCGCAGCGCAGCCTCAGCCGATCCGCGTGCCGCGAGGAAATACGCCAGATGTGCCCTCGCCGCGGGAACCTCGACCAAAGCCTCGATCCGCGCCGGGTCTTTCTTGAAGTAATCCCACAGCAACGAAAAGACCTGGTCGCGATAAGTCTGGTTGTGGGCGGCGGCGAGCTTTAGTTCGGCGAGAGCATCTGCCTCGCGATCCTGTCTCAGAAAGAAGTTCCCGAGGTGCCACTGGGGAGCGGCGTACTCGGGAGCGAGTTCCCTCGCTCGTTTGAATTCCCTCTCGGCACGCTCGATCTCCTCGTTCTGCTCGAGCGCACGGGCGAGGTCGATCCGCCATCGGTAATCGTTCGGTGCTGAGCGGACGGCCGTCTCATAGAGCCGTACGGCCTCGGCCGTGTCGTATGTCGCCGACGCCGCCAAACGTGCAGCCATCGGGTCGGCCGGTGCGAGATCCAGAACGGCGGCAGCGATCTCGGCCACGTTCGGATCGGCCGGATCGGTCAGGTCGGCAAGCAAATTCCCTAACTGCCATCGGACCGAGAACCAGCCGAGCACGAGCATCGTAACGACCACGACGGCGAGAATTGCCCTCGTGTAGATGTTTTTCGATGTGATCGCGGAGAGGTCCTGCATCGGGCTCGGTGCTAGGCAAGGAATTCGGTTATTGTATCGACAACATACGCCTGCTGCTCGGTCCTGAGTTCCGGATATATCGGCAACGCGAGCGTTTCGGCCGCGGCCCTTTCTGCCTCAGGCAGATCGCCCGTCTTGTATCCGAGATACCCAAAACATTCCTGTAGGTGGAGCGGCACCGGATAGTAAATATCGGTGCCAATGCCCTTGTCGGTCAAATACGCCCGCAGCGCGTCGCGGCGATTCGGCACGCGTATAACATATTGATTATAAATATGTTTAGCATTCCCGCGTTCGACCGGGATCACGATCTGCTCGGTCAGCCCTGCATCGGTAAACAGCCTGCGGTATCGTGCGGCGTTCTCACGGCGTCGCTCGGTCCAGCCGTCGAGGTGCGGCAGCTTTACGCGAAGCACAGCACCCTGAAATCCATCGAGCCGCGAGTTAAGGCCGACGTATTTGTGATAGTACTTTTCCTCGGCACCGTGAACGCGCAACGCAAGCAGCTTCTTTGCCAATGCATCGTCATTTGTCGTGAGAAATCCGCCGTCGCCCATGCCGCCCAGGTTCTTTGACGGATAAAAGCTGAAGCAGCCGATCTGGCCCAAATTCCCAGCCATTGCACCGTTCTCTTGGGCACCGATGGCCTGTGCCGCGTCCTCGACAACCGGTACGCCATGACTCTGAGCGATCTCATTGATCGCCGCCATGTCCGCGCACTGACCGTAAAGATGGACAGGTTCGATAGCTTTGGTTCGAGGTGTGATCTTAGCCTCGATCTGAGCCGGGTCGAGATTGTAAGTCACGGGATCGATATCGACGAACACCGGCGTCGCCCCGAGCCGCGTGATCGAACTCACGGTCG
>CAYSMU010000188.1:0-6370 GCA_964432145.1 uncultured Chloracidobacterium sp. | reverse complement strand
TATAACTATAGGAGGACTAACCAGCCAAAGTGTAAAGTTATTTCAGGACGAGTCAATTCGGCCGCAGTGAATGTTTTTCACGCTGAACGGCGAGCCACCCCCAAAAAGCGGGACTAAGTGCAATGCGGTCAATAGTTTAAGTGTCCCGCTGCCGGTGCGGGACAGTGCGGGACACTCCGGCCCGTCATCTGGCCAAGGAAAATCGTTAAATAATTGGGAATACTCACTTTATCTACACGACCGGGATGAAAAGTCCCGCGATCCTGTCCCGCAGTTCGGCAGCAAGTACTTTCCTGTCCTCGTGCATTACGGGTTCGTCGCCGAAATTGATGATCGCTTTATATTCGTTGACATGAAAGAGTCGCCAAAGATGAGCAAAAAAGCTGATGTCCTCCCACCAGCAGGCGGCGATGCTGGCGGGCAATTCTCCGGTGGGCGTGCTGTAGCTGATCGCGGCGTACGAGACCGGCAGGTCACGGCGGGCCGCGAACTCGAGGAAGGACGAATTAAAAGGCAGAACGGTTTCACCCTTTGTGCTCGTTCCCTCGGGGAAGACGACAACACCTTCGCCGGCATCGAGGCGTTCCATTATCAGTTCCCCTGCACGCGGTATGTCGCGGCGGTTCTTGCGGTCGATAAAGACCGTACCCATATCGCGGCAGATGCGGCCCGCGAGCGGCCATGTCTCGACCTCGGCCTTGGCGACGAATACACCTTTCACGACCGCCCTGATCGCGGCGATGTCGGTGTAGCTGAGATGATTGGTGACAAGAAAATACGGCGGCTTGGGGGGCGTGCCGATGACCTCTATCTTCATATTCGAGATCCAGACGAAACTGCGTGTCCACGCCCCGAATGTTATCTGTCGCCAATACACCTTGTTGGGAACGAAGATGTGGGTCACGAGCCAGCCCGACCAGAGACCGATCGTGGAGGCCACGAATAAAACGAGTCGAAATGCGGCTCTGATGGTTCTCATTCTGTCGGACGGTTTTTCCTACTTACTTCTTGAAATTGTATCTTAGCAAAAACCGCATCGGCAATGGCTTGCCGTTTCGCTCGGCGGGCCGCCAGTTCATCGCCCGCACTGTCTTGACGATAGATTCGTCGAGGCCGAAGCCGGCCCAGCGAACTACCTCGGTGCGGGTAATATTGCCCGCCGCGTCGGTGTCGACCAACAGATCGACCGTCGCCGCGACGTCGTACAATCCGGCGAGCTGTGTGTATGCAGGCTTGATGCGTTTGTAAGGGATCGGGGCACGAAAGTTCTTTGCCTCGGGCGAGTCGGCGTCGGGCACTTCTTCTAACCGGGGCGGTTCGGGTTCGGAGATCTCGGTGCGGATAGTCGTTACCATTGCGGATTCGATCTCGGCGGCAAGGCTGCCGATCGCGGCGTCGAGCAACGCGGAGGCTTTGTCCGGCTTTGGGGCTTCAAATGTAGGGAGCTTCCAAAGGACGAGGCGGCCCGTTCGGGTACTGACGAGGTAGATGACGGCGTAGGATTCGTAATAATCGCCGCGATCGAAAGCACTTCGACGCTGAGTTGCAGCACGCAGCACTATGAAAAGATCACAGCCGATAACCGAACCGATACGCTTTGATTCCTCAGCCGTAAGATTAAACGGCGTCGCTGGGGACACTGACCTGTACGCAGCCTCGGCAAGCGAGGCGTCGATCAATTTTACCCGATCCCCGAGCGATGATACGAGCTTTTCGGCGAAACCAATACTTGACTCGGCCTTGTCCGGCGTCAGGATAGCGACACGCTGCGCCGAAGCGGCGAGAGTAAAAAGTAGAAAGGCAAAAGGCAAAAAAAAGAAATATGGTGCGTAAGCGAACCTGCTTTTTTGTCCTTTTACTTTTACCTTTTTACTTTTAGATTTTGTGATAGAGTTCGCCAATTTGTTCTTTCAGTTCGGCCGGGAAGCAGATGCGGTGGATCCGGTAGCCTTCCTGCAGGCCGCGAACGGCCGAACTAACGGCCGAGATCTCGCGAATCACCGGACGCGAAAATCCGTCTTCGACAAAGATCAGATTCTTGGCGTCTGCGGTCTCTTTCGAGTAGAAGGAATACGGAGCATTGCCCGCCTTGTCCTCGACAAAGTAGTAATCAGGATCGTAGCCGGCGTCGGCAACCATCTGCCGGGATGCGGCAATGAAACCGCCCCGTTCCTCCTCCGGCATGTCGAGGTCGAACGCCTTAAACAGCTTACGGTCGAGGAACCGCGACGCAAGGTCGGAGAGTACCGGGTCATCCGAATGCTGCCAACGCTTGATGCTGAACATAACGTCTGTGTCGTCAAGCTGCATATGCTCGGCGAGGGACAGTTTCTCGCCCGCGAGCACACGCTCCATCGGGCTGCCTGCGGCATGCCAGACGTCGATACCGTTTTTGTACAGGTACAACGCCCGACGGAGCAGAACCTTGAGCACGGCCTCGGCTGATCGGAGCGTTCGGTGGAAATAGACCTGACGGTACATATAGTATCGGGCCTGCAGATAATCTTCGACGGCGTAGATGCCTGGAGCCGAGACGTAAAGATGGTCTTCCGTCTGGTTGATCTCGATCGATTTGATGATCCATTCGAGATCGAAAATGCCGTACTTGGCACCGGTCATCAGACTATCGCGAAGGAGGTAGTCCATGCGGTCGACATCGAGCTGCGACGACACGAGCTGTGCAAGGGCCCGGTGCGGATAGTCGCCGCGGATGATAGACGCGACATTCGCCGGAAGGTCCGTCGAGTAAGACGCCAGCAAGCGTCCCGCCGCGGTATCGCTGCTGAGGACCGCGTCGATAGTGAATTGTTCGTGATGAAACCCGAGGATCGTTTCGATGACGTGAGAGAACGGACCGTGGCCGACGTCATGAAGCAAAGCGGCCACCCGGACAGCGGTCTGGGCCTCGTCGGGGATATCGTATCGCAAACGAAGCTTGGCGATCATTCGCCCCGCGAGATGAAAGGCTCCTAGGCTATGTGCGAACCGCGAATGCTCTGCCGCCTGATATGCGAAATACGCCAGCCCGAGCTGCCGGATACGCCTGAGGCGTTGAAATTCAGGCGTATCGACGAGAGCGACAACGAGCTTGCCCTCGTCCGTGTCGGTATTGACGCGGATGATGTTGTGGACCGAATCGCGGTAAATTCTCTCGGACATTTGGTTGTTCCCGGACTATCTAGATCCCCGGCCCAGCACCTCAAACAGGAACTCAAAGATCTCGATATTCCGCCGTGCCTCCGTAACGGTCTCGCCCCACGAAAACAGGCCGTGTCGGCGAATGTAGATACCATGGACCGACGGGTTTTCGAGCAAAACATTCTGGATCACGTGCGAGAGGGCGATCTGATCAGACGAGTTCTCGACAATCGGTATGCGCTCGAGATGGTCGTGTTTTTCGACGTCCGCCAACCCTTTCAGCAGTTCGAATCCCTGCAGTGCGATCGAGCCGTCGACAAAGTATCGATCTGACAGGATCGTGCCCCAAACAGTCTGCGAATAGAGTATACATCGTGCCCGAGGCTTAAGCCTGTAGATAGTCAAATGCAGCAGCGTCTCGTCGGCCGGCCGCCCAAAGCCTTGAAGTATCTCAGCGTCATCGTCGAGCTCGAGAAAGTTGGTCTCGTCAAGCGTAGCTTTCTCGTTACCAGCCGAAGTAATGCAAAGACGCATTGGCTTGCGAGCCAGCAGAATGCTGAAGTTGCCACTAGCTCCACGAGCCCAGCCGCGGCGATAGAATTCGCGGCCTGTCTCGGTCAGTTCCTGTGTAGGGCTCAAAGGTTGAGAGTCGTTTGCCATAAGTACAATAGTTTACCAGACGCACAAGGAGCAACCACGAGGGAAGCGTTAATGTTATACTTCCGCCATGATTGTGGGAGACGCCACCAAAAATCGCTTCATTGCGGCCTTTGTTGATAATCTTCTTGCCTGCGGCTTCATGTTCGCTATCGTCGCGTTAATACCAGAAGAATTTCCAATCTTGAAAGGCGTCTTTATCGTGGCAGCGTATCTTGGGTATTTCGTTTTGCTTGAAGGATTGTGGTCGAAAACCATCGGTAAGTATTTCCAAGGTTTGATCGTCAGACGACTCGACGGTAACCCTGCGGGCTTGAGGGAAGCTATCATCAGAAGCCTGTTAAGAATCGTTGAGGTAAATCCTCTACTATTTGGAGGGATTCCGGCTGGATTGTTCGTTATCTCCACAGCACGTAAACAGCGTCTGGGCGATATTTTTGCGGCAACAGTCGTCATTTCCGACAAGTTGACCTGGACCCCGGAAGAAACCGAAACCGTTGCACCCGTTAGATCTAGATGGTCCGACAGGATAGTTGAGGAGCCCGAGATATTGGATGAAGATCAAGAATAAACCTATTCCTCGTCCTCGCGAAGCTTCTCAAGCACCGATAGATCTTCGAGCGTGGTCACGTCACCGGCGACAACGCCGCTCGACGCAAGCTCGCGAAGCAAACGCCGCATGATCTTTCCGGAACGCGTCTTCGGCAGCATGTCCGTAAACCGAATGTCGTCGGGTTTGGCGAGAGCACCGATCTCGTGGGCGACGTGAGCCCGGAGTACTTCTTTCAGTGCGTCGTCACCCTTGCGCCCGCCCTCGAGTGTGACAAATGCGGCGATCGCCTGGCCTTTGAGTTCGTCGGGCCGGCCGACGACGGCGGCCTCGGCGACAGTCTCATGCGAGACGAGAGCTGATTCGATCTCAGCGGTTCCGAGCCGATGGCCGCTGACGTTGATCACGTCATCGACGCGGCCCATGATCCAGTAATAGCCGTGTTTGTCGCGGCGAGCTCCGTCACCGGCGAAGTAAAAGCCGGGTATCTCGGACCAATATGCCTGTTTATAGCGTTCGTCGTCGCCCCAAAGCGTTCGGAGCATCGACGGCCACGGATGCGTCGCGACGAGATAACCGCCTTCGCCGGCTCCGACCGGTTTACCTGCCTTTGTCACGACATCGAGCAAAATTCCGGGTATCGGCCGCGTCGCCGTGCCGGGGACGGTCGGTGTTGCACCGGGCAAAGGGCTTATCATGATCGCTCCGGTCTCGGTCTGCCACCAGGTGTCGACGATCGGACATCGACCCTTGCCGATCACCTCGTGATACCACATCCACGCCTCGGGGTTGATCGGTTCGCCTACGGTCCCGAGCAGCCTGAGCGAGGAAAGGTCGTGTTTGAGAGGATATTGCTCGCCCCATTTGATAAAGGCTCGGATCGCGGTCGGTGCGGTGTAAAAGATCGTGATCTTGTGCCGTTCGATGATGTCCCAAAAGCGGTCAAAATCCGGGTGATTCGGAGCCCCTTCGTACATAAAGACCGTCGCGCCATTGGCAAGCGGGCCGTAAACAACGTAGCTGTGTCCTGTGACCCAGCCGATATCCGCAGTGCACCAGTAAATGTCCTCGTCCTTGAGATCGAAGACGATCTTCGATGTGTATGCGGCCTGCGTCAGATAGCCGCCGGTCGTGTGCAAGATGCCCGATGGCTTGCCGGTGGTGCCCGAGGTGTAAAGAATATATAGCGGGTGCTCTCTGTCGATATGATCGGCGTCGCAATCGGCATCTACAGTCTTCGTTAACTCGTGCCACCAATGGTCGCGGCCGGGCTTCATCGATACCTTCGAGTGCGTTCGCTGAAAAACAACGACGTTCGTTACGGTCGGACAATGCACGGCGGCCTCATCGACTATATCTTTGAGCTTGATCTCGCTGCCTCGTCGGTATCCGCCGTCGGCGGTAATGATGAGCTTGCACTGGCAATCGTTCACACGGTCGGTGATCGCCTCGGCTGAGAATCCGCCAAAGATGACCGTGTGCGTCGCACCGATACGTGCACACGCGAGCATCGCCACCGCGAGAGCCGGGATCAGCGGCATATACAGCGCAACGCGGTCGCCGGTCTTTACGCCAAGGCTTTTCAGGACGTTCGCGAATCGCGAAACTTCCTGATGAAGCTGCAAATACGTGATCGTCTTGATCTCGCCGGTCTCGCCTTCCCAGATGATGGCGGCCTTGTTCTTTCGCGAGGTCGTCAGGTGCCGGTCGAGGCAGTTGTACGAGATGTTGATCTTGCCGCCGACGAACCATTTGGCGAACGGCTCGTTCCACTCGAGAACGGTGTCCCATTTCTTGAACCAGTGAAGTCTTTCAGCCTGTTCTGCCCAAAACGCTTGCGGGTCGGCGGCAGCTCTGGCATAGAGATCTTCGTACTCCTCAAAGCTCTTAATATGGGCAGCTGCGGCAAACTCTGCCGGCGGCGGAAAAACACGGTCTTCGTTTAGAATGGATTCGATCGCGGTGGATTCGGACATAATAATTGAGTATAGAATACGCTGTGTAAGAGCGTAAAATTCCATGCCC
>CAYSMU010000187.1:0-6370 GCA_964432145.1 uncultured Chloracidobacterium sp. | reverse complement strand
ACTCAAATTCAACGCCGTCGCGGTTGACGGTCAGCGTGATCTCTTTACCGGCAAACGTACCGAAAGGGGCGCTGAAGACTGGCCCGCCATTGATCTTTGTCGGTTGTAACGTGAAACTGTTGGCTGGAAACGTCGTTGAGCGAGACGGTGTACGTTATATCGAGCGCTCCCTTTTGTGCATGGGTCGACTGAACACAGAGTAAGAAAATGAGTGCAACTAGAGACGGGCCGATCCGGCGGTATGATCTGGTATTCAAATCTTGATTACTACCAAAAATTGGACGCGAAAGTTTCATATACTGCCACTCTCATGTTTTGTGCAGATGCTATTTATCGATAGGATAGTTTAGGTTTTGGCCAAATGACAGTCTCAGGGACTTTTTATGAAAATAGCGATCTTCATTTCACTCTTCGCGGCGCTCACCTTAACCGGCTGCGGGTCTCCTCCAGCAAACAACGCCGGCACATCGAATTCGAACCAAAATACATCCACGAGTCCTGAGCCAGCAAGTACACCAGTCGCTGGCGGCGGTGAGTCGCAAGCCGCTGCCGTCGAGGCCCTAGTGGCTGATCTCTATAAGCAGCACGACAGCAAGAAAAGCCCTTTCTTCCAAACGAAAGACCGCGCGTTGGTCGACAAGTATTTCAGCAAGCCGCTTGCCGACCTGATATGGAAGGACGCGACGAGTACGAGCGGCGAGGTCGGTGCCATCGACGGAGACCCGCTCTACAATGCTCAGGACACGGAGATCAAGGGTTTTAGCATCGGAAAGGCTGAGGTCAAGGGCATGAGCGCTACGCTGCCGGTTACCTTTACCAATTTCGGAAGCAAACAGACCCTCACCTTCGAATTGAAACAAGTTAATTCTGTATGGAAGATCAGCGACATCAGGTACAGTCCGGACGACAGCCTTATGAAATGGCTGAAGCAGACTTACCCCGACAAAACTGCAGCAGGCCGGAACGGCGAGTTTGAAGGGAAATACCATGTAGGCGAAACGACATGTACGGTCAAGCCCGCCAAGATGGCGTTTGAGGTTCGGTGGGCCAAAGGATCGGGCGTCGAGATGTTCTTTTCGAAAGACAATGTGTCGTTCGAATCCGATGAGAACGGCAGGGCAAATCGTTTCGAGTTCGATGATGAATCCTATAACACTGGAACTTTCTACCGGGCAGACGGCAAGACGTTCGAAGTGAAAAGGGCGAAGTGACCTTTTGTCAAAGGAATGGCCGGATGTGGGTGTCAAAAGCCCGCCCCCTGAGATACTATTCCCACTCGATCGTGCTTGGCGGTTTGGAGGAAATGTCGTAAACGACGCGGTTGACGCCGCGGACCTCGCTGGTGATTCGGGACGAAACTTTGGCGAGAAAATCATGCGGCAGGCGTGCCCAGTCGGCGGTCATGCCGTCGGTCGAGGTGACGGCGCGGATTGCGACGGTTTTCTCATAGGTTCGAAAATCGCCCATAACGCCGACCGACTGGATCGGCAGCAGTACTGCAAAAGCCTGCCAGACATCGTTGTAAATGCCGAAATTGTGCAGTTCCTCGATAAAGATCTTGTCCGCCTTCTGCAGAAGTTCTACCTTTTCTGGTGTTATATCGCCGAGGATGCGCACACCCAGGCCCGGACCCGGGAAAGGATGGCGCTCAAGTATCATCTCGGGAATGCCGAGGTCGCGGCCGATCAACCTCACCTCATCCTTGAAGAGTTCACGGAGCGGCTCGATGAGCTTAAGGTTCATCTTTTCAGGCAGTCCGCCGACGTTGTGATGCGTCTTGATCGTAACCGACGCACCGCGAAGCGAGACCGATTCGATCACGTCCGGATAGAGAGTGCCTTGGACTAACCACTTCACATCTCCGATCCGTTTCGCCTCGGCGTCGAAAACGTCGATAAATTTTCCGCCGATCGCCTTTCTCTTCAGTTCGGGATCTACTACGCCATCCAGGACCGAGTAAAAATCGGCCGACGCGTCTACGCCGGTGACATTCAGGTGGAGGTTATTTCTATAGACCTCGAGTGTGTCTTCAAATTCGCGATAGCGGAGCAATCCGTTATTGACAAAGATACAATGCTGCCGCTCGCCGATTGCTTCGTGCACCAGCACCGCCGCGACCGTAGAATCAACGCCGCCCGACAGCCCGCAAACGACGCGGTCGTCGGGGCCGACAGTTTGACGGATCTTTTCGACCTCTTCACGGATAAAGCTCGCGGGCGTCCAGTCGCCTTTGCAGCCGCAGACATTGAATAGAAAATTCCGCAATATCTCCTTGCCGAGCGGCGTGTGCGAGACCTCGGGATGGAACTGCACGCAGTAAATGCCGCGTTCCGGACTCTCGATCGCGGTCACGACCTCGCCGGTCGTCGCCGTCGTCGTAAAGCCGGCAGGCAGCTGCGTCACGTGGTCGCCGTGACTCATCCAGACATCAAGTTCAAACGGAAGCCCTTCGAAAAGCGAAGTGCGACCGCTCAATATCTTGAGTTTTGCATGGCCGTATTCGCGCCTCGCCGCCGGCTCATTCCGACCGCCCAGATCGACAGCGATCATCTGCATACCGTAACAAATGCCGAGTATCGGGACGTCGATCTTGTCATAGAAATCCGCCGCGACCCGCGGAGCGTCCTCGTCCGTCACGCTCGACGGCCCGCCGGATAAGATGATTCCCATCGGCTTTTTCACCGCGATCGCTTCGGCAGAGAAATGAAACGGGTGTATCTCGCAATAGACGCCCTGCTCACGCACCCGGCGTGCGATGAGCTGAGTATACTGCGAGCCAAAATCAAGGATAATAATGGTCTCGTGCTGCAAGAGAAGGTCTCCTTTTCTTCGGCGAAAAGAAGATTATAACCGGGTTTGCCGGGAAAGTCAGACCCGCGACCGTGCCGCCTGGACCACTGCATTTGCGCCAACTGAAACCGACCGATGCCACGCTTGCAAGCCGCCGCAGATAAACTTGACATCCGCCGTCGGAATTCCTAATCTTTATGTTCGCGTGCGCCTAAAGCGCATGGCGTGCCATATTCCGCAGTAGCTCAATGGCAGAGCATTCGGCTGTTAACCGAAGGGTTGTAAGTTCGAGTCTTACCTGCGGAGCCAATTTAAGCAGCGAATTACGGGCATCAGTTGGGTGCCCGTTTCGTATTTGTTCATGAGTTGGTGCCTATGTGAGCGAGACATACGAAGCCGCCGCCCGGAATGGCCAAAATGCCCCCAACAGGTATTTTTCGGTTTTGGGTGAAAACGTGCAGCCCCGGAGTTCCGATCTGAAATATCCTTTCCCCGCGAACTTCTTGCTTGAGCTTCATGCCCTTAGAATTTGGCATTCTGCCTTTGGGATATATAGGTACAAATTCCTGAGAGCTCTCCGCATGAGCCGATTTCTTTATTTGCAGACTATCGCCAGGGAATGTAATAGGCCGATAATCTGCCACTCCATCTGATCCATTTGTCTGCGGAGCGTAAAATTGATGGGAAGGCCGGGTCTGTTGCTGGCTTGACGGTGGATTTACCTTGCTTTTTGAATAGTTCTCTGCCGTAATAATGTGACGTGAGAAACTCCCTCAAGGTTTTGGTAGTCGACGACGAGCCTCAGATCAGAGCTCTTATTACCGATGTGCTCAAAAGCGATGGCTGGAGAGTTAGTGAGGCTCGCACCGCGGCTGAAGCAAATGGAATGCTTCAGGAAGAGAAATGGTCGCTTATTTTCTGCGACGTTGTCCTGGGCGGGCCCGACGGATACTCCGTTCTGCGGAAGTTCCGCGAAATACAGCCCAATGCGCGATTCGTTCTGATGACGGGACATGGCTCCGCGGCAGGTGCTCTCGATGCAACCTCGACCGGAGCGTACGATTATCTTCTTAAGCCATTTTCGATCGACGAAATCCTTACTATCTCCGCCGCAGTCAAGGAGCACCTCAAAAGCCGCAGCCAACGAAAGATTAATCCGGCTGATGTCTCTGGATATGTATCCGATCTGCCCCTGATCGGCACAGCTCCCAAGTTCGTCGAGTGTCTAAAATTGGTCGGCCGTGTGGCGGGAACCAACCTTCCGGTTCTAATCATGGGCGACTCGGGGACGGGCAAGGAAGTCGTTGCCCGCGCTATTCATCAAAGAAGTAAAAGGGCTGAACACCGGTTCGTGACCGTTAATTGCGGAGCTATTCCAACCGAACTTATCGAATCGGAGCTTTTTGGTCACGCTAAAGGCTCGTTTACGGGAGCCGACCGCGAACGGGTAGGACTATGGGAAGAGGCGACGGGCGGCACGCTATTTCTTGACGAGATCACTGAAACGAATTCACTATTTCAGGTCAAACTCCTTCGTGCACTGCAGGAGGGCGAGATTCGTCGTGTTGGATCAAATCGGACCGTAAAAGTTGACGTGCGAGTGATCGCGGCGTCGAACCAGGATATCGAGGCCGAAGTAGGAAAGGGATGTTTTCGACAAGATCTAATGTATCGCCTGAATGCGGTAACAATAAACCTTCCGACGCTTCGCGAACGGCAGGAGGATATACCTCTCCTCGCGGATCATTTCGTTGAACAAGTTAAAGGGAACATTGGGCAAGTGCCCGCTTTCTCGAATGAAGCCAGAGAGATTATGCAGGGCTATGCGTGGCCGGGCAATATCCGTGAATTGGAAAATGCGGTCTTGCACGCGGTTTCGCTCAGCACTGATATTATCTATCCGGAACACCTTCCGGCGCGTATTCGATCTGTTGGAAACTTCAGGCCACGATCCATTGAACACGGTGGTACTGTCTTGGGAGATGTTGTCGTTCAAAGAAGCGAAGGCCCATGGATCACATTGGCCGAGATGGAGAGAAAATATGTGGTAGAGGTGCTTGCTCACACAAATGGTAATAAGCAGGCCGCATCCCGAATCCTGAATATAGATAGAAAGACGCTCTCACGCATCATCAACCGAAAAGGAACAAGTAAAGAACGGACGTGAGGTCAGGCTCGAAGATTTTCCTGTGATGACATCAGCCGGTCTCTAAATCACAGTTTCGGCTTGGCCTGACCCGCACGTGCGACGACTGAGTTCCTCAGCGAACGATAACGCATCGAAATGCGCCGGACATATTCCTTAGTTTCCGCATACGGCGGGATTTGGTAACCGTACCTTAAAACGGCTCCTTCGCCCGCATTGTATCCTGCCAAAGCAAGCTCCATATCGCCTGAGAAAAGGTCGAGCAATATCCTCATGTATTTCACTCCTCCATCGATATTTTGTCTCGGATCATATATATCCGTGACTCCAAGGCGTCGGGCCGTTGCCGGCATAAGCTGCATCAAGCCGCGTGCGCCTTTGTGGGATATCGCTCGCGGGTTGTAAGAGGATTCCTGTCCCATTTGGGCGTAGACTAGCAGCGGGTCGATATTATATTTTCGGCAAGAGTCCACTATCATCTGATCAATCGAATCATCACCGGTTGAAAATCGCGCGAGCCCATTGCCCGGGGCGATAACAACAAAGGAAGTCTTAGCATTAGTCGGCGCCTTGGCCGCCTCTTCACCGTCGGTCACGGTTAGCGTGACCTTGACGATTTTCCTAAGGGGTTTATCTTCGGTGGTTGCGGGCGCAATGTTCTCGAATACTGGAGGCGACGGAAAATATGGGTTGGGAACGGAGCGCGCTGCGGCGCGGCCGCTAATCGCGGGTGAATGTCGCTGTGCGGTCTGAGAGCCGCCGGATTGCTGGGTCCGGTCAATGTCTGAAAGAAATCCCGGCCTATCTTGAGAAAATGCTGGTATGGTCAGGAGTAGGAGGATATGAGTAATGTAAAAGTATTTCATTGTAACATCTCAATTGTTTTCAAGAGCGGATTGGCGCTTGCGGAAGGCGGACTGGAAATTGCGGTATCATCTCCTGCTTAACGGAATATCGACTGTTCGATCCGCCATCGGGCCGGATCCAGTATCAAATATCACGTGGGTCGTCTCGGACCGCTTTGGCCAGACCACAAGCAGACCTGTTCGCCCTGCGGGAAGTCCGCGAATGGTATAAAATCCGGAGGCATCAGAAATGGCGAGTTTGATACCGACAGTGATCAGGGCGCCCTTTACGGGCGTGTCCTTACCGCTTTTATAGATCCCGTCACCATCATTATCGATAAAGGTAATACCTGAAATACTTCGTTCGATCGTGGAGCCGGCGGGCCCTACGGCTTTGGCCGGCATACTCGGTTGGTCTGCTGCTACCGGGATATCAGGTATTTCGTTCGCTTCGGTAATCCGGAAAGGAGCGGGGACGTCAGCAGGATCGATCTCGACGAAGTACCTGCCGCGCCAAAGACCATCTAATCGATAGATCCCCTCCTCATCGGTGAATTGCTCGATCAAAAAATGCGAAAAACCTTCATCG